>JAGCWG010000212.1 GCA_017961965.1 Bacteroidaceae bacterium
ACTGGTCTCCAAAACCAGGTGTCGGGAGTTCGAGCCTCTCTTCCCGTGCAATTACGAATCTACGATGTCCGACTTCGATTGTGGCATGCCACAGAGAGAGACGACGTCTATAAAAATATAACCACACTATGTTTGGTAAAATAATCAATTATTGCAAAGAATCATACGATGAACTTGTGCATAAGGTGACTTGGCCTTCATACAAGGAGCTATCTAACAGTGCAGTGATAGTATTATCCGCTTCCGTAGTCATTGCAATTGTAGTTTTTGCTATCGACCAGGTCTTTGAGAACACAATGAAGCTTGTATATTCAATTTTCTAAATCAAGAGGAGAGAATATGGCAGACGATCAGAAAAAATGGTATGTACTCCGTGCGATAAGCGGTAAGGAGCAGAATGTCAAGGAATATATTGAACTTGACATGAAGAACCACGGCTATCAGGAATATGTATCTCAGGTTCTCATTCCACAGGAAAATGTTGTAAAGGTTCAGAACAACAAGCGCGTGGAGCAGAAGAGAAATCTTCTCCCTGGCTACGTTCTCGTTGAGGCAAACCTTTTTGGTGAGATTCCTCATATGCTTCGCAACACTCCAGGTGTACTTGGATTCCTTGGTGGAACTGACAAGCCTATTCCACTTCGCAAGAAGGAAGTTGAGCGTATGCTCGGCGTGGATGAGGTGAGTGAGGAGACTTCAGTTGTACAGACACCTCTCGTTGACTTCCTTGTCGGCGAAGCAGTCAAAGTAACAGATGGTGCTTTTGAAGGCTTCGACGGTGTAGTAGAGGAGGTTCAGGCAGAGAAGTGTAAGCTTGTTGTATCAGTCAAGGTGTTCGGACGACCAACGCCGCTCGAACTTAACTACTCACAAGTTACAAAGGAACTCGGTTGATTGTTACGCTTCCAGAGTTTCCTAAATCGTTAAATTATTAAATAAAATTTCAAAATGGCTAAAGAAGTTGCTGGATTAATCAAATTACAGATTAAGGGTGGCGCTGCAAATCCATCACCACCAGTAGGACCTGCTCTTGGTTCTAAGGGTATTAATATTATGGATTTCTGTAAGCAGTTCAATGCCAGAACTCAGGACAAGGCTGGAAAGGTACTTCCAGTTGTTATTACTTACTACGCTGACAAGTCATTTGACTTCGTTATCAAGACTCCTCCTGCAGCAGTTCAGTTGATTGAAGCTGCTAAGATCAAGAAGGGATCTGCTGAGCCAAACCGTAAGAAGGTCGCTGAGGTTACTATGGATCAAATCAAGGCTATCGCTGAAGACAAGATGGCTGATTTGAACTGCTTCACAATTGAGTCAGCTATGTCTATGATTGCAGGTACTGCAAGAAGCATGGGTATTACAGTTAAGTAAAATTCCCTGACAAAACTATTAAAACTTCAATTACAATGAGTAAACTTACAAAAAATCAGAAAATAGTTGCAGACAAGGTTGAAGCAGGGAAGGCATATCCATTGAGCGAGGCAGCTCAGCTTGTAAAGGATATCACTTTTACAAAGTTTGATGCTTCTCTCGATATCGACATCCGCCTCGGTGTTGACCCTCGTAAGGCTAACCAGATGGTTCGTGGTGTTGTATCTTTGCCTAACGGTACTGGTAAGGAAGTTCGCGTTCTCGCACTCGTTCCTTCAGACCAGGCTGCTGCTGCTCAGGAAGCTGGTGCAGACTATGTAGGTCTCGAGGAGTACCTCGAGAAGATCAAGAGCGGATGGACTGACATCGACGTTATCATCACTATGCCTTCATGCATGGGTAAGCTCGGTGCTCTCGGTCGTGTACTCGGTCCTCGTGGTCTTATGCCTAACCCAAAGAGTGGTACTGTAACTATGGATGTTGCAAAGGCTGTACGCGAAGTAAAGCAGGGTAAGATTGACTTCAAGGTTGACAAGTCTGGTATTGTTCACACATCTATCGGTAAGGTTTCATTCTCTGCCGAGAAGATTGCTGAGAACGCACAGGAGTTCATCAACACTATTATCAAGTTGAAGCCTGCTACTGCTAAGGGTACTTATATTAAGAGCATTTATCTCTCTAGTACAATGAGCAAGGGCGTTAAGGTTGACCCAAAGTCTGCTGAATAATCTAAAAATCGTTTTTGACTTATGAAGAAAGAAGATAAAGGCTTACTTATTGATTCACTTGTAGAGAGCCTCAAGGAGTATGCACACTACTATATCGTAGATCTTACTGCTCTTAACAGTGCTGTAACAAGTGATCTCAGAAGAGAGTGTTTCAAGAATGAGGTTAAGCTTCAGGTTGTGAAGAACAAGCTCTTCATCAAGGCACTTGAGAAGATCGGTGCTGATGTTGAGACTTTGAAGCCAGTACTCAAGGAGACTACTGCTATCATGTTCTCTAATGTAGCTAACAAGCCAGCTCGTATTATCAAGGACTTCGGCAAGAAGAACAACGATATGCCTGGTTTCAAGGCTGCTTACGCTGAGGAAAACTACTACGTTGGTGCTGACCAGCTCAACACTCTCGTTGCTCTCAAGAGCAAGAATGAACTTATCGCAGACGTTATCGCTGCTCTCGAGTCACCAATCATGAATGTGGTTAGCGCACTTGAGAACAAGGAGAACAAGGCTGAAGAGGCTGCTGCTGAGTAATTAAAAATTTTGAATATTAACTATTTAATACATTAAAGAAAATGGCTGATATTAAGGCTATCGCTGAGCAGCTCGTTGCGCTCACAGTACAGGAGGTAATCGACCTCAAGAACGAACTTAAGGAAACTTATGGCATCGAGCCAGCTGCTGCTGCTGTTGTTGTAGCTGCAGGTGAGGGTGGTGCTGCTGCAGAAGAGAAGACATCTTTCGACGTAGTTCTCAAGTCTGCTGGTGCTGCTAAGCTCGCAGTTGTTAAGGCTGTTAAGGAAGCATGTGGTCTCGGACTCAAGGAGGCTAAGGATATGGTTGACGCTGCTCCTTGCAATGTTAAGGAAGGTGTTGACAAGGCAACTGCTGAGGCTATCAAGACTGCTCTTGAGGGCGCAGGTGCTGAGGTTGAGCTCAAGTAATTTTTTACTTAATATAATTATGGTTAAGAATCTTCAGATTGGGGATTCTTAACCTTTTTGTGTCTATACGATACGTCTCATCTTAAATATCTAAACGAGTTTGATTGTCCGGATGATTCCAGCTTGTCTGGAAGTACAAGACGATATTTCCGAACAACTTGGATATTAATCTGGAATAAACAAAAAATACAATAAATTAAGATGTCAAAAATCATCAATAACCGCGTAAATTTTGCGAGCGTTCAGAATCCAATGCCTTATCCTGATTTCCTCGAGATTCAGCTTAAGTCATTCCGTGATTTCCTTCAGCTTGACACTCCACCTGAGTGCCGTAAGAATGATGGACTTTACAAGGTATTCGCTGAGAATTTCCCAATCAACGATACTCGCAATAACTTCGTACTCGAGTTCCTCGACTACTATATTGATGCCCCAAGATACTCTATCGAGGAGTGTCTTGAGCGTGGACTCACATTTAGCGTGCCTCTCAAGGCTAAGTTGAAGCTTTCATGTTCAGACCCTGACCATGTAGATTTCGATACAGTTATTCAGGATGTGTATCTCGGTCCTATCCCATACATGACTGATAACGGTACGTTCGTAATCAATGGTGCTGAGCGTGTAGTTGTATCACAGTTGCACCGTTCACCAGGCGTGTTCTTCGGTTCAAGCGTACATGCTAACGGTACTCCATTGTTCTCTGCACGTATGATCCCATTCAAGGGTTCTTGGATTGAGTTTGCTACATACATTAACAATGTCATGTATGCTTACATCGACCGTAAGAAGAAGCTTCCTGTAACTACTCTTCTCCGTGCCATCGGTTTCGAGCAGGACAAGGATATCCTTCAGATCTTCGACCTCGCTGATGAGGTAGAGGTAAACGACAAAAATCACGATGAACTTATCGGTCGTAAGCTTGCTGGTAATGTGAGCAAGTTCTGGAACGAGGACTTCGTAGATGAGGATACTGGTGAAGTAGTATCTATCGAGCGTCACGAGTCAGTTGTAGAGCGTGGTACTATTATTGATGAAGATGTCATTGAGCAGATTCTTGATGCAGGCATCGACAAGGTTCTCGTAACAAAGGACGGAAGCGATGTCTCTGAATACAATATCATCTACAACACCCTCCAGAAGGACCCAAGTAACTCTGAGAAGGATGCCGTAGTTTACATCTATCGCCAGCTCCGTAACGCTGACCCAGCAGATGATGCTTCTGCACGTGAGGTTATCATGAACCTCTTCTTCTCTGAGAAGCGTTATGACCTCGGTGATGTAGGTCGCTACCGTCTTAACAAGAAGCTCAACCTCAACACTCCTGATGACGTACGTGTCCTCACTAAGGAGGATATCATCGAAATCATCAAGTATCTCGTTGAGCTTGCTAACTCAAAGGCTGTAGTTGACGATATCGACCACCTCTCTAACCGTCGCGTTCGTACTGTAGGCGAGCAGCTCGCTAACCAGTTCGCTATCGGTCTCGCTCGTATGAGCCGTACTATCCGTGAGCGCATGAACGTACGTGATAACGAGGTGTTCACTCCAACAGACTTGATCAACGCGAAGACTATCTCTTCAGTTATCAACTCATTCTTCGGAACAAACCCATTGTCTCAGTTCATGGACCAGACAAACCCACTTGCCGAGGTTACTCACAAGCGTCGTCTGTCTGCCCTTGGTCCTGGTGGTCTCTCTCGTGAGCGTGCCGGATTCGAGGTTCGAGACGTACACTATACTCACTATGGTCGTCTCTGTCCTATCGAGTCTCCTGAAGGTCCTAACATCGGTCTTATCTCTTCACTCTGTGTATATGCTAAGATCAATGACCTCGGATTTATCGAGACTCCATACCGTGTAGTTAAGGACGGTGTCTGCGACATCAACAATGACCATGCTGTTTATCTTTCTGCAGAAGAGGAGGAGAACAAGATTATCGGTCAGGGTAACGCACCATTGAGAGAAGACGGTACATTCATCCGTAAGGTCGTTAAGTGTCGTCAGGATGCAGATTATCCAGTTGTTCCACCTACACAGGTTGACTATGTGGACGTTGCTCCACAGCAGATTGCATCTATCGCTGCAGCACTCATCCCATTCCTTGAGCACGACGATGCTCACCGTGCATTGATGGGATCTAACATGATGCGCCAGGCAGTTCCACTTATCCGTACTGAGGCACCAATCGTTGGTACTGGTATCGAGAAGCAGGTATGTGAGGACTCACGTACAATGATTACTGCTGAGGGCGATGGTGTTGTTGAGTTCGTAGATGCTACAACAATTCGTATTATGTATGACCGTACAGAGGACGAGGAGTTCGTAAGCTTTGAGCCAGCTCTCAAGGAGTACAAGATTCCTAAGTTCCGTCGTACAAACCAGAATATGGTTATTGACCTCCGCCCAATCTGTGAGCGTGGTCAGCGCGTAAAGGCAGGCGACATCCTCACCGAGGGTTATGCTACTGAAGCAGGTGAGCTTGCACTTGGACGCAACCTCCTCGTTGCTTACATGCCTTGGAAGGGTTACAACTACGAGGATGCTATCGTGCTTAATGAGCGCGTAGTACGTGAGGACCTCCTCACATCTGTTCACGTTGACGAGTACTCACTCGAGGTACGTGAGACAAAGCGTGGTATGGAGGAACTTACTTCAGATATTCCAAACGTCAGCGAAGAGGCTACTAAGGACCTCGACGAGAACGGTATCGTTCGTGTCGGTGCTCGTATCGAGCCAGGTGATATCCTCATCGGTAAGATTACTCCTAAGGGAGAGAGTGATCCTTCACCAGAAGAGAAGCTCCTCCGTGCAATCTTCGGTGACAAGGCTGGTGATGTTAAGGATGCTTCACTCAAGGCTACACCTTCACTCTCTGGTGTAATCATTGACAAGAAGCTCTTCTCTAAGGCAATGAAGACTCGTGCTGGAAAGATGGCAGACAAGCAGATTCTTCCTAAGTACGATCAGGAATTCAACGATAAGGTTGAGGACCTCAAGGCTATCCTCATTGACAAGCTCCTTCAGATTACAGAGGGCAAGACATCTTGCGGTGTGAAGGACTTCATGGGAACAGACATCATCCCTAAGGGTGCTAAGTTCATTGCTGGTGCTCTTGATAACATCGACTATGCTGCAGTTCAGCTCAGCGGTTGGACAAGCGATGAGCATGCTAACGGTCTTATCCGTCAGCTTGTCATCAACTACCTCAAGCAGTACAAGCTTCTTGATGCTGAGCTCAAGCGTAAGAAGTATGCACTCACTATCGGTGATGAGCTTCCATCAGGTATCATCCAGATGGCTAAGGTTTACATCGCTAAGAAGCGTAAGATTGGTGTGGGTGATAAGATGGCAGGACGTCACGGTAACAAGGGTATCGTTTCTAAGGTTGTCCGTCAGGAGGATATGCCATTCCTCGAGGACGGTACTCCAGTAGATATCGTACTTAACCCACTTGGTGTGCCTTCACGAATGAACATCGGTCAGATCTTCGAGACAGTGCTTGGCTCTGCCGGAAAGAAGCTCGGTGTCAAGTTCGCTACTCCTATCTTCGATGGTGCTCACCTCGAGGATCTCTGCGAGTGGACAGACAAGGCAGGACTTCCACGTTACGGACGTTCTTACCTCTACAACGGTGAGACAGGTCTCCGTTTCGACCAGCCAGCTACAGTAGGTGTTACTTACATGCTTAAGCTCGGTCACATGGTTGAGGACAAGATGCACGCACGTTCTATCGGTCCTTACTCTCTCATCACTCAGCAGCCACTTGGTGGTAAGGCTCAGTTCGGTGGACAGCGTTTCGGAGAGATGGAGGTTTGGGCACTCGAGGCATTCGGTGCATCTCACGTTCTTCAGGAAATCCTCACTATCACGTCTGATGATGTCACTGGCCGTTCTAAGGCTTACGAGGCAATCGTCAAGGGTGATCCAATGCCAACACCT
>JAGCWG010000213.1 GCA_017961965.1 Bacteroidaceae bacterium
CAGAGGGTTATAGCTTCGATGGCTATACAGCCAGCTCAGGTACACTCGTGGGAACACAGAACCCATACACGCTCACCATGTCTAATGATAATGTGACTATCAATGCTTCATTCAGCGAGAACGTACTCACCCTTGATGATGCTTCCGACAATAGCAAGGACATCTATTATGCTGCCAACGGTGGCTTGGTGTACAAGACAGTCACTCTCAGTGGTCGCACCCTCTACAAGGATGGGGCATGGAACACTCTTTGTCTTCCATTTGACGTTAAGCTCAGCGAGAGCGTCCTTGCAGGAGCTAAGGCTCGCAAGCTCACTGCTGCTTCAGTCAAAGGTTCTACCTTCAACCTTACGTTCAGCGACGAGGTGACGGAGCTTGAGGCTGGTGTTCCTTACATCATCAAGTGGGAGAGCGGTGAGGACATCACGAATCCAGTATTCAACAATGTGACTGTTGATGCTACTGACCGCAGCTTCAACAATGGCGTGAGCGGTGACGGTCGCGTTCGCTTCATCGGTACAAACAATACTGTTTCATTTACGGATGATGAGAATGCGCTCCTTATGGGTGCAGAGAACACTCTCTATTATGTCAATGCTGGTGCTTGCATCCGTGCCAACCGTGCATACTTCCGCATAGGTGATGATGATGTTTACTGTGCACGTCGCATTACATCATTCAACATCGACTTCTCAGACGAGACAACAGGCATCAGTGGCAACTGCCGTGTGGATGACGTTGATTCTTCATGGTTCACCCTCCAAGGTGTGAAGCTCGCAGACAAGCCAACACAGAATGGTGTCTATATACATAATGGAAAGAAAGTGGTAATAAAGTAGTTTATTTTTCAGAAGTTAATAGAAGTTAACTTCGTGGAGTTAAAGGGAAGTTATCGCTTCGCTCAGGACGATACTCAATTGCGGACAGTCATTCGTCCATTAACTTCATGGAACGAAGTGGAATAAACTTCTATTAACTTCCATTAACTTCAGGCAAGCAAAGCTTGCCAAAAAGGAGGAATTATGAAAGAATATATGCAGCCTTCAATGGAGGCAAGAACGATGCGCATCAAGGCGCAGTTATTGGCTGGCAGTACACCTGCTGGCAAGGTGGATAATACGAAGTCGAACCTCACAGGTGATGATGCTATCAAGGTTAATACAACACCTTCTGCAGCACCAACACTTCCTTCAGGATTCTTTGGAAGGTAAGACGTGAGAAATGAAAATAGGGTGTGCCAATTTTGTTGGCATACCCTATTTTTTTGTGCTATGTGTGAAACACTAAAAGGTGCGAGGTCTTAGATGACTCCGCACCTTTTATGTTTATATGACCGCTTGTTAGGTGTATATAATTGCTTGTGACTTTTAATTGTTAGTTTGCCTCATTCCTCTTTACCGTGATGGAGTCGGTAGTGAAATCGACGACTGCAAGACGGTGTGTGACGAAGATGATAGTCGTGTCGGCATAGTGCGTCTTGATGTTCTGGAGCACCTCACGTTCCGTATCTATGTCGAGAGCGGAAGTCGCCTCGTCGAGAAGGAGGATGTTGCAAGGATGGATGATGGCACGTGCAATGGCAATACGCTGTGCCTGTCCCTCGGAAAGACCGCCGCCACTCTCTCCGCATACGGTGTCGAGACCGTCCGGAAGGTCGAACACGAAGTCGGCAAGTGCGCAGCGCAGCGCCTTGTTCATGTCTTCGGTCGTGGCATCAGGATTGCTCAGGCGCAGGTTGTCGCGGATTGTTCCTGAGAAGAGCGAGTTGCCCTGTGGCACGTATGAGAAGTTGCAGCGAATGTTAGGTGTGGCCTTCTCGCACTTGCTCCTTGAGTATGCAAGTATATCACCCGATGTAGGGTTGATGAGCGAGAGCATGAGACGTATGAGCGTTGTCTTTCCTGCGCCTGTGGCACCGAGGATGGCTGTGAATGAGCCTGGCTTGAAGTCGTGTGAGAAATGTTCGATGACAAGTCGGCCGCGCTCGTTGTAGCGGTAGCACACGTCGTCGAAACGTATTCCCATAGGTTCGGTGAACATCGTAGGATTGTCGATGTCCTCCTGTTCCAGTTCCTCCAATTCTATGAGACGTTCAGCGGATGTGAGGCTGTTGACAAACACGGGCAGGAGGTGCGTCATGCTTTCCATAGGTCGCTGTATGCGGAAGATGAGCTGTTGGAAAGCCATGAACATACCGATGGTTATGAGTCCGTCATGCAGTTCGTATATTGCCCATGAGAGTGCTATGAGGTAAGCACCAGAGAAGCCGATGAAACGGACGATGGACGTGAGTATGGAGAAGCGTGCGCGTCCCTTGGTCTGTGCGCGGAGAAGCTGCTGGCGCTTGTCGAGGTTGCTGACCATGGCGGCACTCTGTCCGAGTACCTTGATGACCATCTTATGCTGTATGCTCTCCTGTATGATGGCCTGCAGGGCACTGTTGCTGTCCTTAATCTTGCGCACGATACGACGCATACGACGAAGGTAGTAACGTGCCACGAGTAGAAATACAGGCGTCACGCACACGATGATGATGGCAAGGCTACGGTCCATGTAGTAGAGGTAGCAGAAGGATGCCACGAACTGCACGGCAATGACGAGTGTGTTAGGCACTACGTCGGTCATGAGTCGCACTATATCGTTCACGTCGCCGAAGAGACGGTTGAGCACATCACCACTGTGGAAGCGTCCTATACCGTTCCAGCGACTGTTGAGGATGCGGGCAAAGAAGAGTTGCTGCATCATGTTCTGCACCCTTACGCCAAGGATTGCTGAAGTCCATGTGTAGGCTATGCCGAGCAGAAGGTCAAAGATGTATAGAGCCACGATGATGGCAAGAGCCAATGCGAGCGAGCCACTGATATTACCCACAGCAATATCCGTAAGCCGACGCATCATCTCAACGAAGGCGAGACTTATGCACACCTGTGCCAAGCCTATGCACATGTTGATGATTGCGCGTGAACGGCATGGAGCATGATGACTCCATAGCCATGCGAGTATGTGACGAGTTGAGTATTTAGTCTTGTTTAGTTTCACGTTGAATCAAGAAATAAAGCCCCTTTCCCATAGGGGGGCGTCAGTTTGAATTATGGGAGGCTTTCGGCCAAAGACGTCCGAAATGTCGGGAGTGCGGTTGCAGACCAAATATAGTCGGAATGGATAGAGTGATATTGCATTAGTCACCCTTCCATCGGGGAAGGCTAATTATGCATTATGAATTATTAATTATGAATTAAGTCACTCCCTCCTGTCCGTTCCCCACATCATCTTCTTTCGAAGAGTGGAGAAGAAACTTTGTGTCGGGCGCGTCACGACATTAACCATGTATGGTGCCTTACGAATGCGGAGGTGTATGTTCTCCGGGTAGCTTGCGCTTCGGCCATCAAGAGATATGAGGAACTTAGAGCTACGGCTTTCCACCTTGAGCGTTATCTCTGCATTGTCACAGAGCACGAGAGGACGCATGTTAAGACTGTGCGGAGCGACTGGCGTGAGCGAGATAGTTGATGACTGCGGAACAATGATAGGACCTCCCACACTTAGCGAATAAGCCGTTGAGCCAGTAGGCGTACCAATAATGAGACCATCCGCCTGGTATGTCGTGAGGTATTCATCATTGATGCTCGTATGAATACTAATCATAGACGA
>JAGCWG010000214.1 GCA_017961965.1 Bacteroidaceae bacterium
AAACGCCTGTTAAATGTTCGAGAAGTGTTCAGGTGCTGTTCAGATGGTGTTCTGTTTAATATTTTTCATCTATTTGTTTTGCTCATATAGATATAAAGCGATGACGGAAATATCGTTGGCAGATGGACAACAGAGGAAGATACTATAGATGTAAAGGCAAGTATTGCAACAGACGGCAAACTAACATTTGATGATACTAATGTAAAGTTGAGAGACCGTTATATGTCGAATGGAATCAGATGTGTGTTTGACTATTTTGATGTAGTAAGTACAGGGACAACTCTCTCTGGCAAACTACAACTATATTCTCTTTCACTCCGAGAACCTGAACGCCCGATGTTCGTCATTCTGAAGAAAAAGAGAATGTGATTTTGCGTTCGGTGCTGTTGTATAGGAAAACAGAAACTCTATAATAAAGGATAAAGCCATCCGAATATCGTTGCGATATACGGATGGCTTAAATATTATCTGTTAATGATTGCCTTGAACAATAAGTGTGTTTGACTAATCTTCAATTATAAAGTGTCAATTGTCAATTAGTATGCAACACTTAAAACTCTTGCCATGCCTTAATCTCAATGTCATCAAGACTCTTGTTGCAGAATGCATTGATGAATGCACTTGCAAGGCGAGGGTTGGTGATGAGTGGGATATTGAGGTCGATGGCAGCACGACGAATCTTGTAACCATTGTCAAGCTCACCGACAGTGAGGTCCTTAGGAACATTCACTACCATGTCAATCTCCTTGCGGTGAAGCATATCGAGTGCCTGTGGCTGCATGCCCTCCTCGCTTGGCCAATATACGAGAGTATTCTCGATACCGTTATCTGTGAGGTACTTGCTTGTACCACCAGTTGCGAAGAGATTATAGCCATGTGCCTTGAGCATACGGGCTGCATCAAGCATCTCAGCTTTCTGCTTACCAGTACCAGTTGAAAGGAGAATATTCTTCTCTGGTATGCGCTGACCAACAGAGAGCATAGAACAAAGGAGGGCAGAAGCTGTGTCATCACCGATACAGCCAACCTCACCAGTTGATGCCATATCAACACCGAGTACTGGGTCTGCCTTCTGGAGACGGTTGAATGAGAACTGTGATGCCTTGATACCAACATACTCTACGTCGAAGAGGTTCTTATGTGGCTTCTCAACTGGAAGTCCGAGCATGATACGTGTGGCAAGCTCAATGAGGTTTATCTTGAGAACCTTGCTGACAAATGGGAATGAACGTGAGGCACGGAGGTTACACTCGATAACCTTGATGTCATTATCCTTGGCAAGATACTGGATGTTGAATGGACCTGAGATGTTAAGTTCCTTAGCAATCTGACGACTGATCTTCTTGATGCGTCGCATTGTCTCAACATAGAGCTTCTGTGGTGGAAACTGTATTGTTGCGTCACCTGAGTGAACACCCGCAAACTCGATGTGCTCAGAGATTGCATAAGCGATGATTTCACCATCCTTTGCAACTGCATCCATCTCAACTTCCTTGGCATGCTCGATGAATGAAGAAACAACTACCGGGTGCTTCTTGCTAACATTTGCTGCAAGCTTGAGGAATCGTTCAAGCTCGTCCTGGTTAGAGCATACGTTCATGGCTGCACCTGAGAGAACGTAAGAAGGACGTACGAGTACTGGGAAGCCTACGCGCTCAATGAATGAGTTGATGTCGTCCATTGATGTAAGTGCTGCCCATGCTGGCTGGTCAACACCGATGCGGTCGCACATGGCAGAGAACTTGTCGCGGTCCTCACAGTTATCAATACTCTCTGGAGTGGTTCCGAGGATTGGCACGTTCTCACCATTGAGACGCATTGCGAGGTTATTTGGAATCTGTCCACCTGTAGAGACGATAACACCGTGTGGGTTCTCAAGTTCGATGATGTCCATGACACGCTCGAAAGTAAGCTCATCGAAGTAGAGACGGTCACACATATCGTAGTCTGTTGATACAGTCTCTGGATTATAGTTAATCATGACGCTGCGGTAACCTTCCTTGCGGATGGTATTGAGTGCCTGCACGCCACACCAGTCAAACTCAACTGATGAACCAATACGGTAAGCACCTGAGCCGAGTACGATGATTGACTTCTTGTCATTCTCGTATTCGATATCGTTTGCAACGCCTGAGTATGTAACGTAGAGATAGTTTGTCTGAGCTGGGTACTCTGCTGCAAGAGTATCAATCTGCTTGACAACAGGAACGATACCCATAGCCTTACGTACCTTGCGAACCTGCATGAGTGCATCCTCTGCGTCAATGCGCTGCTCAAGACCGATGGCACGTGCAATCTGGAAGTCTGTGAATCCCTGTACCTTTGCAAGGCGCATGAGCTCAGCATCAACATTTTCAAGTGAGCCACGCTTCTGAAGCTCGATATTTGTCTTGAGAATGTTCATGAGCTTCTGAAGGAACCACTTGTCAATCTTAGTAAGATCATGAATCTGGTCGATAGTGTAACCGAGCTGGAGAGCCTTCTCAACGACAAGGATACGCTTATCTGTTGGTGCCTTGAGTGAACCATCAATATCCTCAATAGTGAGTTCCTTGTTGCCCACAAATCCGTGAAGACCCTGACCAATCATACGGAGACCCTTCTGGATTGCTTCCTCAAAAGTACGTCCGATAGCCATAACCTCACCAACAGACTTCATTGAAGAACCAAGTTCGCGGTCAACGCCACGGAACTTACCGAGGTCCCAACGAGGAATCTTACATACAACGTAGTCAAGTGCTGGCTCAAAGAATGCACTTGTCTTCTTTGTTACGGAGTTCTTCAAGTCGAAGAGACCGTAGCCAAGACCGAGCTTTGCTGCAACGAAGGCAAGAGGATAGCCTGTTGCCTTTGAAGCAAGAGCAGATGAACGAGAGAGACGTGCATTGACCTCAATAACACGATAGTCCTCGCTTTCAGGGTCGAAAGCATACTGTACGTTACACTCACCCACGATACCAATGTGACGGATAATCTTGATGGCAAGTGCACGAAGCTTAGGATATTCTGAGTTTGTAAGCGTCTGTGATGGAGCAATGACGATTGACTCACCTGTATGGATACCGAGTGGGTCAAAGTTCTCCATGTTACATACTGTGATACAGTTGTCGAAGCGGTCACGAACCACCTCATACTCTATCTCCTTCCATCCCTTGAGTGACTTCTCTACAAGTACCTGTGGAGAGAATGAGAATGCCTTTTCTGCAAGTTTATTGAGTTCTTCCTCTGTATCGCAGAAACCAGAACCGAGTCCTCCGAGTGCGTATGCAGCACGGATGATGACAGGGTAGCCGAGTTCCTTGGCTGCAGCACGTGCCTCCTCTATTGTCTCACAAGCATGTGACTTTATTGTCTTGACATCAATCTCATCAAGCTTCTTGACAAAGAGCTCACGGTCCTCTGTGTCGATGATTGCCTGAACAGGAGTTCCGAGTACCTGTACGTTGTACTTTTCAAGAATCTTCTGCTCATAGAGAGCAACACCACAGTTGAGTGCAGTCTGTCCACCGAAGGCAAGAAGAATACCTTGTGGCTGCTCCTTCTGGATTACCTTCTCTACAAAGAAAGGAGTGACAGGGAGGAAGTAAATCTTGTCAGCCACGCCCTCAGATGTCTGGACTGTGGCAATATTAGGATTGATGAGCACAGTCTCAATACCTTCTTCCTTGAGAGCCTTGAGAGCCTGTGAGCCAGAGTAGTCGAACTCGCCAGCCTCACCAATCTTGAGTGCACCAGAACCAAGTATCAGGACCTTGCGGACCCCTCCCTTGCCCTCCCCTGTAGGGGCAGGACTGGTTACATTGTTTGTTGAATTATTTATATTCATATTCATGTGTTGTCTAAGTGATTGTAAATTTTTTCTATTACCATTTCCGTGTTGTTCAGCACTTCATCATTCTTAAACCGAAGTATTGTGAATCCCTTTTCTGTCAGAATGTCTGTTCGAAGCTCATCGTGCTCCATTGCATCAAACCGGCTGTGGTATTCGCCATCCACTTCAATGATTAAGTTCTTTTCCAAACAAACTAAGTCGGCAATGTAATCTCCGATGACGTATTGTCTATAAAAA
>JAGCWG010000215.1 GCA_017961965.1 Bacteroidaceae bacterium
GAGCCAGTGTTTGAACCTGAAAACTATTGGTATAGGATTGCCAATAGCAATACGGGTAACTACCTTGACACCGAAGGTCGTGCTGTCTGCACTTGGTCAAGTGCGGATGAGCGTGACACACAGCTATGGAAGTTCGTCCTTGTCGGTGACGGACAGTATGTTATTGTCAATAAGGCTACAGGACTTGCGCTTTGTGACCCTACAGTAGGTGTGAGCACGGCAACAACCAATGTCGGTACTCAGTTGTCCGTTGCTGAACTTGACTATAGTGACAATCGTCAGTACTGGCAAGTGGTGATGCAGGGTAGGAATGGCAGGTGCAACCTCGTGAATGTTGCTACTGAACACACCATTAACCTTAGTGGTGGTGCAACGCATAATGGTGCAAGTGTTCTTAGTTATACTACAGATGAGAGAAACTCATCAAGTGCCAACCGCTTGTGGAACATCCTTCCTGTTGAGAAGTATGTTGACCCTAACGCCATTGCTTCTGTCGAGCCAGAGGAGTATGCTCTTGCCCTTGACAAGCAGAATGGTGTCCTTCACTTTGGTTCTGCCACACCAGAGATGCTTACATTCGTGGTAAACATATATTCTGCAAATGGTTCTTTGGTTCGCACCTTCAAGGCTGACGAGCGTTGTGGTGTGTCCGAGCTCCCATCAGGAGTGTATGTAATCACATGGAATGTTGACGGAAAGCGCAGAAGCGTTAAGGTTCGCTTGTAATGGAACAGAGATACAACGAGTTCGGCTCTTGGCTCAAGGAGCAACTTGGTTTCAAGGTACAGAAGATTTCGCTTAATGCCGGCTTCACCTGTCCCAATCGTGACGGAACGGTTGGGGTGGGTGGTTGTACTTATTGCAACAACCAGACGTTCAATCCTGCTTATTGCCAGACGGAGAAGACAGTCACTCAACAACTGGAAGAAGGTAAGCAGTTCTTTGCAAGAAAATATCCCGATATGAAGTATCTTGCATATTTCCAGGCTTACACCAATACGTATGGTGACGTGTCTCATGTGATAAGGCTCTATGAGGAGGCATTGAGGGTGAAGGATGTCGTGGGTATCGTCATAGGAACACGCCCCGATTGTGTGCCAGACGAACTTCTCGATTATCTGGAAGAACTCAACAAGCGTGCTTTCCTGATTGTTGAATACGGTATAGAGAGTACGGATGACGATGTGCTTCGCCGAATAAACAGAGGTCACGACTATGCGGCAACCGTTGATGCCGTAAGACGAACAGCGAGTCGTGGCATTATCACGGGTGGTCACGTCATTCTCGGTCTTCCCGGAGACAATCGTGAGAGCATCATACGTGAGGCGAAACTTCTTTCGGAGTTGCCTCTGACAACTCTCAAGCTTCATCAGCTTCAACTCATAAAGGGTACACGTATGGCTGAGGAATTTGCGGAGCGACCTTCCGATTTCCATCTTTATACGGCTGATGAGTACATCGACCTTGTCATTGACTTCGTGGAGAATCTTCGCCCAGATATTGTCCTTGAACGCTTCGTGTCACAATCGCCGGCATCCCTTCTTGCCATCCCTGGTTGGGGATTGAAGAACTACGAATTTGTTGAGAAGGTACGCAAGCGTATGGAAGAGCGTGATGCAAGACAAGGAAAAAGATATTGTTTGATTTGAATTAAAAACTCGTAATATGAAAAGACTTTTAATCTTAGTTATGTCATTTGTTACTGTTGCTGCTGCATTTGCAAAGCAGATAACTCTTGATGATGTTGTAGGCGGTTATTACCGTGAGAAAGGTGTTTATGGCGTCGTGCCTCTTGCCGATGGCGAAAGCTATTCGCAGATTAGCGAGGATGGCAAGCAGATTCTCCGTCGTTCATTCAAGAATGGCGAAGTGCTTGAGGTTCTCTTTGATGCCAAGACAGCACGTAATGCAAAGCTTGATAGGGTAGAGAGCTACATTATGTCTCCTGACCAGAAGAATATTCTCATTGAGACAAACCGTCGTGGCATCTATCGTCACTCAGCTGTTTCTACTTATTATATATATAATGTGCACAACCGCACTCTTACTCCTCTCTCTACAAAGGGTGAGCAGGAAGTGCCTAAGTTCTCTCCTGATGGCACGATGATTGCCTTCGTCCGTGACAATAACATCTTCCTCGTCAAGCTCCTCTACAATAATGCGGAGACACAGGTGACTAAGGATGGTGAGTTCAATAAGGTCATCAATGGTAAACCTGATTGGGTGTATGAAGAGGAATTTGCATTCAATTGTGCCTACGACTTCAGCTCCGACAGCCAGATGCTTGCATGGATTCGCTTTGACGAGTCAGAGGTGTCAACATTCTCTTTCCAGTGGTTCGCCGGTGCTGCTCCTGCAAAAAAGGAGTACACCCTTTACCCAGGATTGTATAGCTACAAATATCCAAAGGCAGGTGACAAGAACTCCAAGGTGTCTGTTCACAGCTACGACATCAAGTCACGTGTCACACGTAACCTCGATGTGCCTGTAGAGAGTGACGGCTATATTCCACGCATCCAGTTTACAGGCGTCAAGGATAAGCTCGCTGTTGTTACGTTCAATCGTCATCAGGATGTTATGGACATCTACCTTGTTGATGCTCGTGCCACAACTTCACAGCTCATCCTTCGTGAGAAAGCAGAAAAGTATGTAAGTGAGGATGTCATTCAGAATCTCGACTTCTCACGTGACCAGTTCGTCTTCCTCAGTGAGCGTGACGGTTATCAGCATCTTTATCTTTATGACATGAACGGAAGGCTTGTTCGCCAACTTACATCAGGTAAGTTCGTCGTGAGCGAATATTACGGCTGCGATGCTTCGGGCAAGAACTTCTTCTATGCTTCAAATGAGGGAAGCCCTCTTGAGAAATATATTTATAAGGTGGATGCTTCTGGCAAGCGCACTAAGCTTTCCACACAGAAGGGATGTAATACTGCTATCTTCTCTAAGGGTTGCATCTATTACATGAATGTTTATTCTGCTCTTGGTGTTCCTTCCGTTTATGCTCTTTGCAACTCATCTGGCAAAAGCCTCAAGGTACTTGAGGATAATAGCGAGTTGAAGGGTAAGCTTGCAGAGGCGGAGCTTGGACAGGCAGAACTCTTCACGTTCACTACAGGTGACGGAGTGGAACTTAATGGTTGGATGGTAAAGCCACGCAATTTCGATGCTTCAAAGAAATATCCTGTTCTTATGTTCCAGTATAGTGGCCCTGGAAACCAGCAGGTTCACAACTCCTTCAAGAACGGCTTCGTAGGCGGTCTTATGTGGGAACATCGTCTTGCGCAGAAAGGTTACATCGTTGTGTGTGTTGATGGACGTGGTACAGGTGGACGTGGAGCAGAGTTCCAGAAGTGTACTTACCTCCGCATGGGTGATCTTGAGTCACACGACCAAGTGGAAACTGCTATTTGGCTTGGTCAGCAGTCATTCGTTGACAAGAACCGTATCGCCATCTGGGGATGGAGCTTCGGAGGATTCAACACAATCATGTCACTTTGTGAAGGTCGTAAGGTCTTTAAGTGTGGTGTTGCCGTTGCCCCTGTAACCGACTGGCGTTATTATGATACTGTTTATACAGAGCGTTTCATGCGCACTCCGCAGGAAAACCCTGACGGTTACGACTGTTCTCCTATGCACAAGTACAAGAAACTTCAGGGCGACCTCCTCATCATCCACGGTCTTGCTGACGACAACGTGCATTTCCAGAACACAGCCGAGCTTACGGAAGCCATGACTCAAGCAAACATCCAGTTTGAGATGGCTACATACACCAACCGTAACCACAGCATCTATGGTGGTAACACTCGCAAGCATCTTGTCACTCGCATCGAGAACTACCTCGACAGAGAGTTGAAGAAGTAAATTAGATTTGAAGAAATCTCAGATGACATATTGGGATATGCGGAAATAGATAAATGCATCCGCATATCAAGAAAAAGGCCCGTATTCCGTGTCTAAAACCATCTTGGTTTTAGACACGGACTTTATTTTCTCTGTGCCCTTTTCATAAAACCGTCTGAGAACCGTCTTTGCTTTTCCTCCTTGCCTTGTTTCCCGCCTTGCTATATTTTCGCATATCCTCATTTTCTGCCCGATTTGCCCAAAATGACGAGCAAGCATGGATTTTGTGCCCCATAGTGCCGCGACACGCCCCATTTTTCACTCAGAATGCAATATCTGCCCTTTTTTAGCTC
>JAGCWG010000216.1 GCA_017961965.1 Bacteroidaceae bacterium
AAGGGCAAGTGGAACGCCACGCTGAGGGGCGGCTACAGGAGTGAAGACGAGGAATATGTGTATCCAGAGCGCAGGATGAAGACATCACACGCATTCGGCACGATGGACGTGCAGTGGCTCGACCTCAATGTGTCACCGTTACGGCTCAGCATAGATGCTCATGCAGCATACAGCAGTTGCCTCACGCACAAGGTGGTGATGCCTTACGCCAATATGAAGGAGGCGTTCACGACGATGATTCGCCACAAGGCTGACTACGCCAAGGCAGACTACACTACCCTGTCAGCCAAGGTGCGTGCCGACTACGATGTCAAGGATGAGATGTTCGGACTGTTTGCCGAGGCAGAAGGAAACATCACCCGTTGTTCCACGGGCGAGCAATCCACAGGGATTAGACTGACAGTAGGAATGGTATTCTGATGCTGTAGCAATCTCGAATTTTCTTTTTGCGCTAAGGCGCCTATTAGAAAAACAGGAAAGAGAGGCCCCCTCCTAACCTCCCCGTGGGGTAGGAACGCCATCCGGGACATAGGCATGTTAATTGTTAATTGTTAATTTCTGTGTTTTCTTTTGTTTTCTTTGGTTTTCCCCATGTTTTTTTAACTGGCCGCTTGGCGGCAAAAACAACAATACAGTTTTAACCGAATATGTAAAAAAGATTTGACAAAGAATAAAAATTATAAAAATAAAAAAACAGAAAGATGAAAAAGACATTTATCAAGGGCATCATGATGATGCTTGTAGGGGGCATGGCAATGGTTTCATGCTCAAGTGACGACGACGACATTGCAGTAATCCCGGTAACAACCGTTACGCTCGAGATTCCTGCCAACCTTGAGAACGCAGTACTCAGCAACGCATCTGCCAAGCTCACAAACGTGCAGACACAGAGGGAATATACAATAGGAAGTGACAAGTTTGTCAAGAGCGGCAACACGTACCAGCTCAACCTCGGCGACCTTGAGGAGGGTACCTATAACGTGTCAATGAGAGGTCACCTTGACTTCACATACAACGGCATAGCAGGCAACAAGGACTTCGACGTGAACTCCGACAACGTGAAACTGAGTGCTGTAAGCCCAACAATCAAGATGGTGGTAAGCACATTCACTGCGCAGGGCGGATTCGTCATCAGCGAGATATTCTTCACAGGAACTACGACCGAGACAGGCTCATACTCCGGCGACCAGTACATCATCATCACGAACAACAGTGACATGACGCTCTACGCCGACAGCATCGCTCTCCTCGAGTCTGCCTTCCTCACCACTCAGAAGGAGGACTACACACCCGACCTCATGTCGGAGGCTTTCTCTGTTCAGGCTTGCTACATGATTCCTGGCGATGGCAAGAGCGTACCGGTAGAGGCAGGCAAGAGCCTGAAGATTGCGGTCAATGCCATCAACCACAAGGAGAGCTATCCTAACTCAATAGACCAGTCGGATGCCGACTTCGAGGTGTACGACGAGTCAAGCAATCCGAGGTTCACTGACCCGGACGGCAAGGCACCGAACCTCGACAAGTGGTATTGTTACACAGCTACCGTTTACCAGTTCCACAGCCGTGGCTTCAACTCAATGGCTATTGCTAAGATGCGTACAACGAAGGAGGACTGGCTGGAGAACTACAGCTATGACGCCAAGTATCTGTTCGTCTTCGGTGACTTCTCAAAGGAGATGACCAAGAAGGGAATCTATAAGGTGCCTAACTCGTGGATTCTTGACGGTGTGAACCTGAGCGTGGAGTCAGTGCATGAGTGGAACGTGCTCGATGCAAGCATAGACGCTGGATGGACATACTGCGGTAAGGTGGACAAGGACGAGACCCGATTCAACAAGTCTGTCATCCGTAAGCAGGATGCCAACGGCAAGTATATCGACACAAACAACTCAACGAACGACTTCATCCCAGAGGCTACGGCAACACTGCTCAAGTGACAAGGTGACCATCTACAAGGTGACAAGGGCACGAGGAACTAAGTGACAAGGTGACAAGGGACTAAGTGACAAGGTGATTGCCCATCAACTCGTTCGGGCACGACCTGACAAGTCACACGGGCACGACCTTGAAAGGCTTTAGCGGAACAAGGGATTGAAGTGCAGGGAAAGGAAAGACTTTTCATGCAGAAGGCAATAAGTAATTAATACAGAAAGAAATAAACAGACAAAACATGATGAGAAGAAACATCATTACACTGATAGCAGCTCTGCTACTGCCTCTCACGGCAGCAGCACAGCTGCCACAAGACAAGGCTGTACGCAAGGGAAAGCTGAAGAACGGCATGACCTACTACATACGCCACAATGACAAGGAGAAAGGACTTGCCGACTTCTACATCGCACAGCGTGTAGGCTCCATACTCGAAGAGCCACGTCAGCGAGGACTGGCACACTTCCTTGAGCACATGGCATTCAACGGAACAAAGAACTTCCCGGGCAAGGGAAACAGGCCCGGCATAGTGCCATGGTGCGAAAGCATCGGCGTGAAGTTCGGCGCAAACCTCAATGCCTACACCTCAATAGACCAGACCGTCTATCACATAGGTTCAGCACCGCTCAAGCGGGAGGGCATCATCGACTCATGCCTGCTCGTGCTGCACGACTGGAGCCACTACCTGCTCCTTGAGGACAAGGAGATAGACAAGGAGCGTGGCGTGATACATGAGGAATGGCGCAACCGCCGTTCCGGCATGGCTGTGCAGAGACTCATGGAAAGTGCCATGCCTAAGGTGTACAAGGGAACAAAGTATGAGGACTGCCTGCCAATCGGGTACATGGACATCGTCGATAACTTTCCGTACAAGGACCTCCGTGACTACTACCACAAGTGGTATCGCCCGGACCTCCAGGCTATCGTCGTGGTGGGCGACATCGACGTGGACAAGATGGAGAAGAAGATAAAGCGCACGTTCGCATCAATACCTATGCCGAAGAACCCTGCCAAGCGCATCTACTATCCAGTGGCTGACAATGACTCGATGATAGTGGCAATAGAGAAGGATGCCGAGCAGCCAATAGTGCTCTGCCACATCTACCAGAAGCGCGAGGCAACACCCGACGACAAGAAGGACAGCGAAGAGTACCTGCGAGGCGACTACATCGACGGACTCATCACGAGTATGCTGAACGACCGCTACGCTGAGCTTCGCTACCAGACAGGGTCACCCGTACAGAGCGCTTCGGCTCACGCTTCGTCATTCTTCATGAGCAGGACGAAGGACGCATTCTCAATGAGCATAAGCTGCAAGCAGGACAACATCTTCGGCGGCATCATAGCAGCGGTGGGCATAGCAGAGCAGGCACGTCAGCACGGCTTCACCCAGACGGAGCTTGACCGCGCCAAGGCACAGCGCATCAACATAGCCGAGCGCCGATACAAGATGCGCAACGACTACCGCAACTCACACTACGTGAACGACTGCGTCAACAACTTCCTCAACGGTGAGCCAATCCTCTCCGCAGACTACGAACTGGCAAACACAAAGAAGCTGGACAAGGAGGTGAGCCTCGACGAGGTGAACCGTGCCGTCAAGGAACTCATAACAGACCGTAATCAGGTGGTGGTCATGTACGCACCAGACAAGCCAACGGTCAAGGTGCCATCAGAGAATCAGATTGAGCAGGTCATCCTTGCCGCACAGCGCCTCAGCTACGCACCTTACACGGAACAGGCACTCGGCAAAGACCTTATCACCAACCTGCCTGAGGCGGGAAGCATCGTGAGCGAGAAGCCCTACAAGCACGGCTTCACCGAACTGACACTCTCCAACGGCATGAAGGTGTATGCACGCAAGACCGACTACAGCAACGATGCCGTAAGCCTACGCATGGAGGCAGAAGGCGGTACCTCACTCTATGGCGACGAGGACATCCCTAACTTCTCCCTCATCACCAGCGCAGCAACAGAAGGCGGCGTGGGCACGTTTGACGAGATGACACTCCGCAAGATGCTCACAGGCAAGACGGCAAGCGTGAGTCCGTCAGTGGGAACAAGGAGCCAGAGCATAAGCGGAAGCGCGTCCGTAAAGGACATGAAGACCATGTTCGAGCTTGCCTACCTCTACTTCACACAGCCAAGGAAAGATACACTTGCCTTCCGCGAGTTCATCAACCGTAACCGTGCCTTCCTCACCAACCGAAACGCTTCGCCTAAGGTTGACTACAACGACTCAATCCGTGCCATACTCTACGGGCACAACCCACGCATGGAACCAGTGGTGCAGTCAACACTCGACAAGGTGAGCTACGACCGCATCATGCAGATATACAAGGAACGCTTCAGCGATGCTTCCAACTTCAAGACAGTCGTAATCGGCAACTACGACGAGCAGGAACTGCGACGCATGCTCTGCCAGTACCTTGCAACACTCCCTTCGGCAGGCAAGCACGAGAAAGCCAATGAAGCCAACGTGCCACAGATAGTAGGCGGCAAGTCGGTACACAAGTTCACGAAGAAGCAGGCAACACCGCTTGCCAACGTGAGCATCTACTACACGGCCGACGTACCGTTCACCGCAAAGAGCGACCTCGAACTCGACTTCCTCAAGCGATGCCTCTCCATAGCCTACACCGACTCAGTACGAGAGGAGAAGGGCGGCACATACGGCGTGAGCGTGGACTTCGACCTCGACAACGACGACAAGCCTAACGCAACACTCGTCATCTCATACAAGGGTGACCCTAAGCGATACGATGAGCTTACACCTATTATATATATGCAGCTCCAGCACATTGCCGACCACGGACCAGCCGAGTCAAGCATCAGGAAGGTGAAGGAATACCTCAAGAAGCAGTACCAGCAGGCAGCTATCACTAACGACTACTGGAGCTACATCGTATGGCACGAGCTGAACGACGGTATCGACTTCGATGCCGACTACTGCAAGATGGTGGACGACATTACCGCAGCCGACATACAACGAATGGCAAAACGCATACTCGATGCAAAGCGTTGCACCGAAGTGACGATGCTCTCTGAATAAGAGCATTCGACATCAATCTGTTTATTTTTTTATTTGGAGCGCACCCACCTTCCGTCACGGAAAGGGTGCGCTTCTTCATTAGGCAGGCATCAAGACACCCTTACCCGGACAGATAACATGGCAAACTGCAACAAAAAGAGCAAGAAGACTGAGAATCCGAAATAAAATGCTTACCTTTGCCAATGAATTGAAACAAGGGGCAAGGTAAGCATACAATCTCATGGCGTTAATATTCGACATCAAGCGGTTTGCCGTCAACGACGGCCCGGGAATAAGGACAACCATCTTCCTGAAGGGTTGTCCCCTCCACTGCGTATGGTGCCATAACCCGGAAGGGATAGATGCCAAGCCCGTCAAGCTGTACACACGCAGGAAGTGCATAGGCTGCAAGAGTTGCGTGGACGCATGTCCGCAGCATAACCTCACCCTGACGCCCGACGGCATAAAGGATAGCGGCAAGTGCATCCTCTGCGGCAGGTGTACGGACGAGTGCCCTACCCTCGCCCTCCAGATGGCAGGTAAGGAATGGGCAATGGATGACCTGATGACCGTCATGGAGAAAGAGCGTCAGGTGATGGAGGAAAGCGGAGGCGGCGTAACCGTCTGTGGCGGTGAACCATTGATGCACGCCGACTACCTCGTCACTCTCCTCACAGAGCTGCGACGGCGTGGCTTCCACGTAACGGTTGACACCACGCTCTACGCTTCGCAAAGCACAGTGACACGGGTAATGCCGCTCACAGACCTCTTCCTCATCGACCTGAAGACCATGGACAGCGAACGTCACCAACACCTGACGGGTGTCCCGAACAGACAGATACTCGACAACATACGTTACGTATCAGAGCAAGGAACACGCTACTGGATTCGCATCCCTCTCATCAAGGGAGTGAATGC
>JAGCWG010000217.1 GCA_017961965.1 Bacteroidaceae bacterium
ACTTAACAATGTGTACGCCGTTTTTTGCCTTCTCTGTATGACGACGCTCATTTTTGGCTGTAGTCTTGCTCTTCTTTGACTGCTTAACATCTACAACATTCTCGTTGTTATCTTCATCAATACTCTGTTCTGAGATACCAGTTGAGATAAGTACGGAGCCTTCGCGAAGTGCAACCTCGTTTTCCATCTGCTCGATGTCCATGAGGTCTTCCTTGCCACGTGTCATGGCCTTGTTATTGCAAACGTAGAAGTCAGATGTCACATCCTGCTTTTCAAAGTCGAACATGAATGCTGGGTTGATAGCCTGACCGAGAAGTCGAGTCTCGAAGTGAAGGTGTGAACCTGTTGAACGTCCAGTGTTTCCACCGAGTCCGATGATGTCACCAGCCTTTACTACTGCGTCTTCCTTAGCGATAATCTTGCTGAGGTGTCCGTAGAGAGTCTCAAGTCCGTTTGGGTGGCGGATTACAACGAAGTAACCATAACCACGGCGGTCATACTTTGTGATTCGTACCTTACCGTCAAAGGCAGCACGGATAGTGTCTCCGATATATACCTTTACATCGATACCTGCGTGCTGACGACGCCAGCGTGGACCGAAGTTTGAAGTCACAACACGGCTTGTTGTTGGCATGCAGAAACCACGAAGGTCAACCTTGAAGTTTGTTGGAACGTGTCCAGCTACGGCTGATACGAATTCGTTTCTCCAATCTGTGTAGATATCACTTGCAGGGTTCTGCAAGTCTGTCTTTAGAGTGTGTGTAAGCTTAACATCTCTAATCTCCTTCATTCTCTTGTCTGAGGGAGCCTGCATTGCTATGAGGTCCTGTGCCATTCCCGAGACACCGACCATCGCAAGCATTGCGATACTGAATAATTTCTTTGTCTTGTTAATAATCACTGTTCAAAAGGTTTTTTCTTGTTCTTATATTTTGTTCATTCAATATTTACTCTCTTGTCTGTACTGATGAGTTAATACTCATCGTTAGCGTACAAGTACTGGAATACTCCAGGTGTGTAGTCGAAGATTTCTTCAGGCTTGAAGAATCTGTTCAACTCTATTATGGCATTTTCTGGAGAGTCGGACGTGTGGATGATATTCTCTTGGAAACTCATACCAAAGTCACCACGGATTGTTCCAGGTGCTGCCTTGCGGCTGTTTGTACTACCTGTCATGTTTCTCACTGTTTCCACTGCATCTACCCCCTCGTAACAACAGCAGATAACAGGTGAGGCCATCATCGAGTTCTTAATCCTCTGGAAAAATGGCTTTGATGCCAAGTGTGCGTAGTGCTCATCAAGGAGTTCGTTAGTAAGTTGCATCATCTTCATTCCTGCAAGGCGAAGGCCTTTGCGTTCGAAGCGTGCGGTTACTTCTCCAACGATAGCGCGCTGTACAGCACATGGCTTTAATATGACGAGTGTTTTTTCCATATATTAATCTTTGTCCGATTTTCGTTCACGAGGATCGAATCCCCAGTAAAAGGTTGTAATTTCTGGCATATACTGTCTTGTTCAAATACTTTCAATCAGTGTGTGCCATTTTATACATTTCTATATTTCCATTTGCAAAGATAGCGTATTTTGTTCTAAAAATCGCATGTATCAGCGTTTTTTTGTGTTTTTTTAGCATTTGAGATGTAAAACTGAACATTTTAGTTAGTAAAAATGCCTATTCGTCAAGTATTTTCTTTACGTCCGCCTCTACTTTTGTCAATTTCTCCTTGCAGAATTGTACCAATTCCTTGGCCTCTTTCAGGCTGTTAGCAAGCGAGTCGATATCCATCTCTCCGCTCTCAACCTTACGGGTTATTTCCTCAATCCTGCTTATTGCCTGTTCGTATGTCATTTTATTATCTTTCTTCATCGTATTTAACTTTTAACTTTTAATTTTTAACTTTTCCGTTCGTTCTCCTCTTGTTCTCCGTCGATTCTCCGTCGTTTCTCCGTCCAGGAACGGAGAAATATACGTGATGCAAGGGAAATACGTACTACTTGCAATGCGTTTTCGTATCTTTTACCTCGGATG
>JAGCWG010000218.1 GCA_017961965.1 Bacteroidaceae bacterium
AAGACACTACAAAGCTTGTTTCATGGACTCCGCATAATGCTAATGGCTATTGTACCAATGGCAATATGCCGCTCAAGTCCGCTTTTGCGCAGTCGGTTAATACTATTGCCGTCAAGCTCGGACAGGAGACAGGTATAGATAATGTTGTGGATATAGCACATCGTATGGGTATTCATAGCCCACTCAAACCTACACCTTCGCTTGCTCTTGGTTCATCAGATGTCAATCTTCTTGAACTCGTTGATGCTTACTCTACCGTTATGAATGACGGTATGCAGCGCGACCCTGTTCTTGTAACGAAGATTGTTGACCGTAACGGTAAGGTCATATATGATTACGATGAGGAAGTGGCAAAGGCTAAGAGGGCAATCAAGTATAAGACTGCATTCTTCATGCAACGTCTCTTCTGGGAAGGTCTTCATGACCGTCTCGGTACTACAGCTGCCTTGTGGCAATATATCCATCCTGTATGCAACGAGAATGACTTCGGAGGAAAGACAGGTACGTCAAACAACCACTCTGATGCTTGGTTCGTTGGAGCTACGCCAAAGCTTGTGGGCGGTGCTTGGGTAGGAGGCGAATATCGTTGTATCCACTTCCGTACGGGTGAACTTGGACAGGGTAGCCGAACGGCTCTTCCTATATTCGGTCACTTCATCTGCAAGCTCCTTCAGGATCCACGCTTCAAGCACTATGGAGGCAAGTATCCTGAGCCAGACCCAGAGGCAAAGATTCCACGTGACAGCTATATTTGCCCATCATTCTATTGTCCACTTGACTCTATCCGCAAGGATAGTTCATCCGTAAGTGAGGATGGCAAGACTGTAGTGATGGCTGGAGGCGAGCTTGTCATAAGGAAGCATGACGATGAACAATAATGCTACCAATCCTGTATGTCTGTAGCTGGAGTAAACTGGTTGCAGTATATAAGGAAGGTATTCTAAATAACATCTAAATAAATGAAAGCTTTAACAAGAACAGACTTTAACTTCCCAGGACAGAAGGAAGTGTATCACGGTAAGGTTCGTGACGTGTACAACATCAACGATGACCTTATGGTAATGGTTGCTACTGACCGTATCTCTGCATTTGACGTTGTTCTTCCAAAGGGTATTCCGTTCAAGGGACAGGTACTTAACCAGATTGCTGCTAAGTTCCTTGATGCATCTTCAAGCGTTGTTCCTAACTGGAAGCTTGCTACTCCAGACCCAATGGTAACTGTAGGTCTCAAGTGCGAGGGCTTCCGTGTAGAGATGATTATACGTGGTTATCTTACTGGTTCTGCTTGGCGTGACTACAAGGCTGGAAACCGTACTATCTGCGGCATTACACTCCCTGAAGGTATGCGTGAGAACGAGAAGTTCCCAGAGCCTATCATTACTCCTACTACTAAGGCTGATGAGGGTCATGATGAGAACATCTCTAAGGAGGAAATCATTGCTCAGGGTATCGTGAGCAAGGAGGATTATGAAGTGATGGAGAAATATACTCGCACTCTCTTCGACCTCGGTACTCGCATCGCAGCAGAGCAGGGACTTATCCTCGTTGATACAAAGTATGAGTTCGGTAAGCGTGACGGTAAGGTTTACCTCATTGACGAGGTTCACACACCAGACTCTTCACGTTACTTCTATGCTGAGGGTTATCAGGAGAAGTTTGAGAAGGGTGAGCCACAGAAGCAGCTCTCTAAGGAGTTCGTTCGTCAGTGGCTTATCGAGCATAACTTCATGAACCAGCCAGGTCAGGTTATGCCTGAGATTACTGATGAGTATGCTGAGAGTGTGTCTGAGCGTTACATCGAGCTTTATGAGCATATCATCGGCGAGAAGTTTGTTAAGGAGCAGTCAGACGAGGATATTGCTGCACGTATCGAATGTAACGTGCTCGAATATCTGAAGACAAGATAAATTGAAGTCCCCCATTCCATGAAGGTGGCGTCCTCTGGGACAATAAGGGAATAGTGACGTGATGTTTTTTTTATCATACTATTCTTGAGGATGCTTGCTGTGTGGCGTGGGGGGCTTGTTGTGTGTATATGGGAAATTATCAGCAGGAACAGATAAAGCCATACGGAGATAACGGGAGCAAGCGTGAACAGGTAGAGACGATGTTTGATAACATAGCACATTCGTATGATATGCTTAACCACACGCTCTCGTTCGGCATAGACAAGATATGGCGTAACAATGCCATCAGTTATCTTCTACGCAACAGGAAGCGTACGGATAGTGTACTCGACATTGCCACAGGTACTGGCGACTTTGCTATCCTCGCTTATCGCAAGTTGCATCCGAAGAAGGTTGTGGGAGTGGATATCTCTGAAGGCATGATGAACGTGGGACGTGATAAGGTACGTCAGCTCGGGCTGGAGGACAAGATTGAGTTCCGTCAGGAAGACTGTGCAAACATGTCATTTGCGGACAATAGCTTCGATGCCGTCATCAGCGCTTTTGCCCTCCGCAACTTCGAGAACCTTGACGTGTGTCTGCGTGAGATGCATCGAGTGCTTAACGATGGCGGTCATCTGTCTGTCGTTGACCTTTGTACTCCGGTCAGTTTCCCGATGAAACAGTTGTTCCATATCTATTCACACGTGGTTATGCCAGCTCTCGGTCGCCTCTTCTCAAAGGATGCAAGTGCCTACACTTATCTTCCTGAGACGATGGAAGCTGTACCACAGGCTGAACGCATGCGTGACATCATCACCAAGGCGGGTTTCCGTAATGCGCAGTTCAAGCGTCTGCTGTTCGGAATGTGCATACTATATACAGGAGAGAAATACAATGGATAAATACGGTCTTTTTGGCTATCCTCTTGGCCATTCATTCTCAAGAGGATTCTTTACGGATAAGTTCGCAAAGGAGCATATCGATGCTGAGTATCTTAACTTCGAGATACCGAGCATTGATGACTATCTTGCCACTTTGGATGCTAATCCTGAACTTCGAGGTCATAACGTGACGATACCATACAAGCAGCAGGTCATTCCGTTCCTCGATGAGATGTCTGCCGAGGCTGAGGCTATCGGTGCTGTCAATGTGGTGCGTGTAGGCGAGAAGAATGGTAAGCGTTATCTCAAGGGTTACAATAGCGATGTCATCGGATTTGTTGATTCCTTGCGTCCGCTCCTTACTCCTATACATACGTCGGCTCTTATCCTCGGTACTGGCGGTGCGTCAAAGGCTGTGAAGTACGGACTGGAGAAGAAGCTCGGTATGGAGACTCTCTACGTGACTCGTACTCCTAAGCCTGGCATGATTACGTATGAGCAGGTTACGGCAGATGTTCTTCGCAAGTATCAGGTCATCGTCAATTGTAGTCCGTGCGGTATGTACCCACATGTTGACGAGTGTCCTGCTATTCCTTACGAGGCGTTGACGAGTGACAATATCCTCTTTGACCTTGTGTATAACCCCCTTGAGACGCTCTTCATGAAGAAGGGTGCAGAGAATGGCGCTGTAGTGAAGAATGGTCTTGAGATGCTGCATTTGCAGGCTATTGCAAGCTGGGAGTTTTGGCATGAGAATGTTTAATAATAGGGGCAACGTGTTCTTCACGCTGCCCATTTTATGTATATGGTTAACAAACGTAAGAAAAGCAGACGAACGTCGTCTCACGCTATTAAGCGTGGTGGATTCAGCGTATGGGGTGTCTTCTGGAAGTCGGTTGCAGCGGTCTTTGCTGTTGCTGTCCTTGTCTTGTTTGGTGCAAGCTACTACCTTATGTCCGTTGCTCTCAGCCCTGTAGAGTGTGACCTTGAACGTACGTACGGATATATGTATAGCGACTATCCTTTCCTGCGTCATTGGGTTGATAGTCTTCACCGCAACAAGGCTTTGCGTGACACTATTATTGTGGCAAGTGATGGCGCTCGTCTTCATGGTTACATTATATCTGCGCCAGTGAAGACAAAGAATACGGCGGTTGTGATTCATGGTCACAAGTGCTGTGCTGTCGATATGTTCCATATCGCGTATATGTATAACCATGACCTGCATTACAATGTGCTTTTGCCTGAGCTTCGTGCTCACGGTCAAAGTGAGGGAACGCACATTCAGATGGGATGGCTCGACAGGAAGGATGCTCGCGTGTGGCTTGATGTTGCCAACGATGCTTTTGGAGGCGATACACGTATGGTTGTGCATGGCATATCCATGGGGGCTGCAACAACCATGATGCTATCAGGAGAATCAGATCAGCCAGATTTCCTTCATTGCTATATCGAGGATTGCGGCTACACGGGTGTGTGGAACGAGTTCTCGTTTGTCATTCGTCATGACTATCACCTTCATCCGTTCCCGTTTCTGCATATTGCCAATGTGATGTGCAAGCTTCGTTATGGGTGGGACTTCAAGGAGG
>JAGCWG010000017.1 GCA_017961965.1 Bacteroidaceae bacterium
TACGCTTCTCCACTTCCTTGAGTTTGTCGAGATTATCACTTACGCTTGCCACCTGCACTTCGTCGAGTGAACCTGTTGCCTCCTTACGGTAACGGCTGATGAACGGGATTGTACATCCCTCCTCGAGGAGGTTCACGGTGTTTGTCACCTGACGCTCAGATATGCCTGTAGCCTTAGATATTAGTTTTGAAAATATTTGATTCATTTAATTTCTGATTTATATAATTCAGTCAACGCCATAATCCAAGGACCAAGTCCCTTTGGGTCGTTGTCTGCCTGTTGTTCCTTAATATAGTATTCATAGCTGCCGTTGCGAGTGTCACTAAGTCCAGCCACCTTGCACACGTGCTTCAGTACCACGAGACCATTCTCGTCCTCGCCCACAAAGTGATGCTCTATACCCTTGAGCGTCTTGACCGCCTCCTTGTGGTAACTCTCGTCAAGATAGCCGAGACGTGCGCCCTTCAGGAACACGTAAGCCACCATAGGCGTTACGGACATCTCAAGATAGTTGTCAGCCTTATCCGTCACGTCAAGCACCTGATGCCATGCACCAGTCTCTTCATCACGTATTTCAAGCATTCGACCACAAAGACTCTGTAGGATATACGTGAGCGAGTCTATCGCTCCTTGATCCTGTGCATAATATGTAGAACTGTTGTTCTGATAAATCTCAAGATAATCCACAAGTGCCATCAGATACCAGCCCTCGGCACGTCCCCAAGCGTGAGCGCTCCTGCCCGTCTTCTTGTCTGCCCACGACTGTATGGAGTCAGCATCCCAAGCATGATGAAGGAGTTTGCATTTGTCGCAATAGGTACGATTGTAGATGAGACAGAACTGATGCTCCACATCGTCCATACTCATGGCACGCTTCTCTCTTGTCTCAAACCATTGGGAGTATTCTGCATAGAACGGCGCACTCATATAGAGACCGTCAAGCCACATCTGTTCGGGGTAAATCTGCTTGTGCCAGAAACCGCCGTCCAAGGTGCGGGGGTGTATCTCCAATTGATGTCGGAGCGTGTCCATTGCCATACGGTATTTCTTCTTGCCTGTATAGTCAAGCATACGGAACAAAAGCTTGCCGCTGTTTATATCATCCAACTTGAATGTCTGCATGTCGTAGGTACGTATTGACCCATCCTCACGCACAAGAGTATCCGTATAGCCCTCGACATAGTCATACACCATGCGCCTGTAACCATCATCACCCTGTACGTCAGCAAAGTCAAGCATCGCCTTCAGTTCCAGTCCTTGGGTGTAACCCCACTTAGGACCTTTCTTGGTGTCAATCATCCACGCCTTCCTATAGCGTGCCATCTCCGACGCCACAATCCTGTGTATCATCTTCTCCGTCTTGCTCTGCGCACCAGCGGAGAGAGAGATCACCAGCATGAATATTAGTGATATTAGCTGTTTCATTCTTTCTATACTTAGCCCTTGTGCCAAGCTCGGCACAAGGCGGTTAGTTTATTCCAAGATATTGCGCAAGCATTTCGGCACATCGTTCACCATCTATACCAGCGGAGACGATACCGCCTGCATATCCTGCACCTTCGCCACAAGGGAAAAGACCTTGTACTCTGACATGCTGGAGCGTCTCCCTGTCACGTATGATGCGGACAGGTGCACTTGTACGTGTCTCCACACCAATGAGGACAGCCTCATCCGTGAGGAAGCCGTGGCTCATCTTGCCGAAGTTGCGGAAACCTTGCTGCAAGCGAGTGGTGATGAACTCCGGCATCCAGAAGTGGATAGGAGTAGAAATAAGTCCCGGAGTATAAGATGACTTAGGAAGGTCGTAGCTGCCCTTGCGGTTGACAAAGTGTGCCATTCGCTGGGCAGGTGCCGTCTGGCGCATA
>JAGCWG010000219.1 GCA_017961965.1 Bacteroidaceae bacterium
CCCTTGCTACGCTTTCCCCTTGTGGCTATCCGGTATGATCGCCCTTTCCTTTAGCGACGTATAAACTATCAAATAAAATAATTATTAAACGGAATGAAAAGAACATTTTTTATTGCTTCAATTGTTGCATTGTTTTCTATGTGTGCATCGGCACAGGACAATAGGTCTGAGTATTCAGCAGCGGATTTACTCGCAGAAAAAACGTACCGATTCAAACCTACACACAACACTATCAGCTTTTATTATGTGACGGGTAAAATTACGTCCGATGTTTATGTCGGAGATTCCAAGAAAGCAATTCACCCAAGTTTGGAAGGCGACGGAATTGCTTACGAGCATTTGTTCGGTGGTGTGAACGGGCAGCATGGCTTTCGCATTACAGGCGCGTATGGATATGCAGACGGAGGACGGAATGGTTTTACCCTTGACTATATAGGTGCTGCCTATGTTTACAACTATACTACCACATTGGGATTTGTGTGGTCTCTGTCAGCTGGTATGGGATGGTCTCTTAATGTGGATGATGAGCAGGTAAAACGTCGTGACGAAGGCTTTGGAGCAGTTCTTGGTGTAGGTTGTGACTACAAGATTCTTCGTTGGTTAGGTGTTGGTGCAGAGATTCGTTACAGAACCGACCGTTTCCCAGCTCCAGAGAGCGTGAAGCTGAAGGATAACGAGTCCTTCGGTTACAAGCATATCTCATTGCTTATCGGCCCACGATTCTATTTCTGAACAGACATAATGCATAGTAAAAACAAGGAACTCGACTTTCGGATACATTGCTGACCGATTGTCGAGTTCTTTGTTTTGTGATTCACAATTGAAATACAGAGGGCATATTTAAGGCATGTTCTATTAATTAATAAATTCTTTTTGAATTAAGTAGGTGCGCAAAATTATTTTTATAATGATTGTATTGATTAATGATGTAGGTTCAGCGCCTAAAATAAATGAGTGTAGTGACTCCTACTCGATTGTTTTTAGGCGTTGAAGATGCGCAGTAGGCGGTGCAAGGATTGTAAAAATAATTATGCATGCACACCCACTTAAGATTCAAACTGTTTTCATGGTGACTGTATATTTGCAGTTTGTGGCACGGAGAGAATCTTATTTCTTGTATAGAAAATGCATTACGAAGAATCTCTGGAAGTCTCCCGTAGAGGAGACGACAGTTTCTTGTGCGTGAGACTGTGGTCTCTTGCGCAAGAGACTACAGTCTCGTGAGCCGGAGACTTTAGTCTCTACGCCGAGAGATTGACGGAGACTCGTAAGGGTATGTTAATCAGTTGGGGTAAAGAAATCTTCATAACTATCAAATTTCATATTTTCAGTTACTCCAATTTTCTTCAAGACATTGAGAATATATTCTTGGTCCTTAGGCGATAATGGTGTCTTGCCGCTACGCATCTTGAAGTAGGTAGAACGTGCGTAGCGTCGCATCATCATCTTGACAAACTGACGGTATTGTCCTGTGTACATCTTCGACTGCATGTTGACGAATCCACGGGCATATGTCAATGGGGTACTGTCACGGAAGTGTTTGCATCTCTCGTTCTTCGAACAAAGACGTGGACTGACCACACGTAAGTGTTCGAGTCGGCTTGACAGTTCGTTAAAAGCCATCTGGCGGAGACACTTTGTTGCCATCGGACAGTCAGAAAGTGTACAAGTAGCATAAGTTGATGGTAAGGTCTCCAAGTTTGGTTTGTCCATAATCGTATCTGTTTTGATTCTGTATTATGTTAGTTTTTGCAAAGATACGTTTTATTTTGCAATTAGCAATTAATAATTAGCTATAAACAAGCATGTTTCGTCTGTTGTCATTATAACAAATAATGCCGTTCGGAACGCTTTGTCCGGACGGCATATTTTTATGATGAGTAGCTACTCACTACTCATTTATCATTTCACATTACTCATTATTCTTCAGTGCAGCAAGCTTTTCCTTAACCTCTTCGAGGTCAGACTTGAGCTTGTTCATCTTGCGGTTGAGTTCCTCGACGAGACCGTTGCCCTTGCTGTTCTTGCCAAGGTTGAGGAAGCCGAGGTTGTTCTCGTATGTCTTGAGTTCGTTGGTGAGGATGTCCTTCTGACGGAGGAGACGCTCGCGGATGCGGGATGTGTCACCCTCTGCAATGTCGCTCTTGAACTTGTTGACACGGCGACGTGTTGCGTTCTCGTTGGCAGCACCGTAGAGACGATCCATCTGCTCACGGAAAGCCTTGAAGAGCTTGTCCTTCTCTTTGAATGGCACGTGACCTATCTTGTTCCACTCGTCCTGTGCCTCACGGAGCTTCTCACGCAACTCGTTCTCGAGGTCCTTAGGGTCGATGGCTGCAAGGCGCTCGATGATTGACTTCTTCTTTGCGAGGTTCTCTGTCTGCTCCTGACGCTGGTCGCTTGTTGCTTCTTTCTTTGCTGCGAAGAATGCGTCGCAAGCGTCATTGAAACGCTTCCATATCTCCTCACTCACCTTCTTAGGCACTGTACCTATCTCCTTCCACTGCTTCTGGAGCTCGATGAGTGCGTCGGTTGTTGCCTTCCAGTCCTGGCTGTCCTTGAGTGCCTCAGCCTTCTCGCAGAGTGCGAGCTTCTTCTCGTAGTTCTCGTTGAGGCTGTTGCGTACAGTCTTGAAGTATTCCTGCTTGCGGTTGAAGAACTCGTCGCAGGCGTTGCGGAAACGCTCGAATATCTGCACATTCATCTTCTGTGGAGCGAAACCGATGGTCTTCCACTGTGCCTGAAGCTCGATGACCTTCTCTGTGAGTGCGTTCCAGTCGGCGAAAGTCTTGAGTGCGCTGAGGTCGAGACCTTCCACCTGTTCGCAGATGGCTGTCTTCTGTGCGAGGTTGTCCTCCTCCTTCTGCTTGCGTGACTCGAAGAAATCCTGATGACGCTTGTTGAC
>JAGCWG010000220.1 GCA_017961965.1 Bacteroidaceae bacterium
ATAATGGAAATGAAGGGAAAGCAATTGCAAAAGTTTATATAAACACATCAAACGAGCCTTCTTCGCTTTGTGGCACTCTTAAGGTTGCGTACAAAAACCACACGGAGAAGAAGACGAAATCCCTCTACTCGCTGTGGAAGGAATACAAGAAGTCTAACATCTAAAAAACGAATCATTATGAAAAAGATTAATTCTATCTTCATACTCATTCTTGCACTCATAGCCATAACATCATGTGACAAAGCAAGAAACGTGAACGTCAATACAGTAATCAACGAGGACGGTACGTGTACTCGTGAGGTCAGCTATGAAACTACGATGACTCAGGAGAATCGTGACATTAACTGGGGAAAGGGCAAGACAGGTCATGCGCTACCAGTGCCAGAGAACATCGACGTTGAGAGCATGACATTCAGCCACAACGAGATTAAGGGCGATACCGTCAAGTCTGTATTCACACAGAAGTATGCATCCGTGGAGGAAATGCACAACAAGAGTCCTTTCATGCTTGATGGCAAGCCTTTGAAGTCAAAGGTGGAATATAAGAAGGAGAACAGCTTCTTCTATACAACATACACCTATGCGGAGACTTTCGAAAGCCTGAAGGATGAGCTTCCTATACCTGTTGACAGCATAGGCAACAAGGACATTGTACAGTATTGGTTCAGAGGCTATCCTGATATTAATATCATGTGTGATGAGCACGGCAATTCTCTTCCAGGTTCTGAGGTTGCAGTCAGAATACAAGAGATAGAGGAAAAGGTAGATAAATGGGTGGATAATAATATTATTACGGTTTACTTCAATACCATGGCCAAATATTACGACTCTATCCAGAATCCTCCTGTGACAAAGGATGAGTTTCTCGCATCACGCAAAGACTTCATAAAATATTTCGAGAAGAATTTTGAGGTGAAACTTGACACGCTCGATACAGACATACGTTTGTGTTTCGATGGCTACTATAAGTCAAACGCATACGACATCTTCTTCGATGACGGCTGCAAATACAATAAGGAGATAGACGAAAAGATTATTAAGCTATTCAAAATCCTTGATATCGACATCCGACACACAGTCACTATGCCAGGAAAGGTATGCGCAGGCAACAGAATACGTTTCAATTATGATGAAGACGGAACTGGACATTTCACAATCTCTGGCGGAGACCTTATCACAGGCGACATGTACTACTCCATATCTACCCGTCAGTATCATCCTTGGGCATTCGTCTTGACTGGTCTTGTCATCCTGATTGCCGTATGTAGCATCATCTACGGAAAGAAGATGAAGAAGTAACGCAAACAATATTATCTGGGCAGGAAAAACTTTTTTCCTGCCCAGATAGTGTATTTAGAAAGATATTAGGGAAGTATGTCAATAAAATGAAGTATATTTGCATCGTAAATTGAAAAATATAATAATCAGTACAATGTTAGATAAAAGTTGCAAGATTTATGTTGCAGGACACAACGGACTTGTTGGTTCTGCTATATGGAATAACCTCAAGGCTCGTGGCTATAACAACCTTGTAGGTCGCAGTCACAAGGAACTTGACCTTACTGACCAGTATGCCGTCAAGAAGTTCTTCGACGAGGAAAAGCCGGATGCTGTTGTACTTGCCGCTGCATTCGTGGGTGGTATCATGGCTAACAGCCTCTACCGTGCCGACTTCATGATGATGAACATGAAGATTCAATGTAACGTATTCTCTGAGGCTTACGCTCACGGAGTTAAGAAGTTCCTCTTCCTCGGCTCTACATGTATCTACCCAAAGAATGCGCCACAGCCAATGAAGGAGGACTGTCTCCTCACTTCCGAACTTGAATACACCAACGAGGAGTATGCCATTGCCAAGATTGCAGGTCTCAAGATGTGTGAGAGCTACAACCTCCAGTATGGTACTAACTACATAGCTGTCATGCCTACTAACCTCTATGGTCCTAATGACAACTTCCACCTTGAGAACAGCCACGTCATGCCAGCCATGATGCGTAAGGTATATCTCGCAAAGCTTATTCACGAGGGTGACTGGAAGGCAATACGCAAGGACCTCACCATCCGCCCTGTTGGTGCTACCATCCCTGAGAACGGTGAGAAGGTACGCTACGAGGTGAACGGAGAGAGCGACGAGGCAACAATCCTCAAGGTGCTTGCATG
>JAGCWG010000018.1 GCA_017961965.1 Bacteroidaceae bacterium
AGGTAAACGATATCAAGTTCGTTAATCTGACCATCGTGGTTGATATCCTCATAGATGACATCTCCACCCTTGAACTCATAGTTTTTACCATTAAGTCCGTAGTTGAAGTACATGTGGAGTGGATTACCCTTTGCGTCATAAAGGATATTTCCTTCTGCATCACGTGCTACTGGCACAGTTGCATTCTCACCACGAAGTTCTGCTGCGTATGCAGTGTTCTCTCCGTATGTGTTGTATGATGTAGTGGTATAACCGCTGTGGTCATAGTCGTAAGCATATACACCTACATATTTGAAACCATAGATAGAACCTACCGCGTTGCCTATCTGGATACGCTGAAGGTAATTACCATTGGCTTTGCTGTAGTCAAAGTTACCGTTCATACTTGCGAGTACGCTGGCATCCATGTCTGTGATAGTGTTTACGTTCTGTGCAATGTTGAAGTTCAAAGACATTGAGAAGTCTCCAATCTTGGCAAATTTTCCAGTATTGATGTAAAGTTCCCAACCACGGTTGCGGAGACCTCCGACATTGGCCCATGAAAGCTTGTTGAAACCTGTTGAACCAGGAATGCTTACACCAGACATGAGAAGGTCGGTTGTCTGCTTGTTGTAATACTCGAATACAACCTGGATAAGATCATCAAAGAAGTGGATGTTAGAACCTAAGTTCCATGACTGCATAGTCTCCCACTTAAGGTCTGTAAGACGAAGGTTGTTAGGAGCAATGGCAGTGTTAGTGTAGATGCCCTTTCCGTATGTACCTTTATTTTCATAAGTATTATACATAAGGTATTCCTGACCCGGTTCCTTACCTACCTTACCCCAAGATGGACGGAATGAGAGCATTGAGATGACATGACCTACATGAAGTTTCTCGAAGAATGGTTCCTGATTGATGTTCCAACGTGCAGAGATACCTGGGAATGTACCCCACTTACGACCTGCACCGAACTTTGTAGAACCATCACGTCTTACAGTGGCGTCGAATGAGTAACGTCCGTCGAAGAATGCAATATGCGCACTTCCGAGATAAGACATACGGTGAGCCTTACCAGTACTTGTGTCTGTACCTTTTACGAATGCCTCAGCAATTGGAGATTCAAGACCAGTAGGAAGACCAGACTGTGAACTGCTCTGACGTGAACTATTCTCAGACCAAATTTCAAACTGTCCGAGGAAATTCATAGAAATGTTCTCGTTGTTGAACTTTGGTATGAAATTAATCTTCTCACGGTTTGTGATACTGATACTTGAGAAATCCGAGTTAGATGTCTTGTTTACATCATCAGCCCAAGAATCTGTTGTAAGATTCTTTGAATAGTATGTATTAACAGCCTCATTGAAGATATCCATATAAATCTCAGCGTTGAGGTCGAGTACGTGTCCTTCGTCTGGACTCTTGCCAAGAAGTTTGTAACGGAGATTGAACTGAGGAGAAATACGATATGTTGACTGATTGTTGTATGCAAGATTAGCAATGGCAACAGGGTTACCAAGCTTCTTCATATCATCAAGACGATTTGAGCTATAGTTAGTGTCTCCTCCTGCATCCTTTGTTGGATTTGTTGGAAGCATCTTATAATAGTCTCCTGTGAGATTGCCATATTGGTCATATTCATAGATACTCATATTAGGCATAGCATCGTATGCCTTGCCAAGTATAGATGATACTGATCCACCATCCCAGTTACGGTGGTTATCTGTGTATGTGAACGCAATGTTTGTCTGGAACAAGATACGGTCAGACACAGCATAATCGAGAACAAGTCGGTTAGTAAGCTGATTGAGAGACTGCTTGATGATTGTACCTGTCTGATGTGAATAACCACCAGAGATACGGAACTTAGCCTTCTCACCACCACCAGTAAGAGTTACATAATACTCGTTCTTTGCACCAAACTGACTGACAGCATCAACCCAATCAGTGTTCTTGTTGAAGTTGTAGTACTGAACAGGGTTTGACTGATCGTAGTTAAGCTCGACCATGTCAGATGTTGCTGCACTCTGCTTAGGATTGAAGTAAGCCTCCTTGAGCATCATTGTGTAGCCGTCACCTGTGAGCATGTTAAGACCAGAAGGCATCCATGAACCTGAGAACTTATAAGAGAAGTTGAGTTTTGTTGGACCTGCCACACCACGACGTGTTGTGATTTCGAGTACACCATTTGCACCCTTAGAACCCCAAATAGCAGTAGCGGCAGCATCCTTCAACACCTTGATATCCTTGATATCCTCTGTGTTTACAGAGAGAAGGGTAGCAAACTGTTCCTCATTATCAAGGTCTTCAAAGTTGATGTTTGCTGCACCGTCAGGAATATCGAAGATGTTACCATCGACAACGATAAGTGGTTCTGCAGAACCGTTGATTGTGCTGACGCCACGCATACGCATAGATGTACCAGCACCAAGGTTACCAGAGTTGGCAACGATGTCAAGACCAGCAATCTTACCCTGAAGTGCTTCGTCGGCACTTGCGAAGGAAAGACCTTCGACATCATCCATATCCATTGTCTGTGTTGCAACGGAAACCTCCTTGAGAGGAATAGCCATACCATTGCTGCGAGCCATTGGCTTTGCCTTGACAACAACCTCCTTGAGTGTTATCTCATGAAGCTTGATGTTGAACTTGTTTTTTGTTGTACCAATAACTTCCTCGTACTTCTGATAGCCTGCAAAGCTGACGCTAATCTTGTCCTTTGGGTTTACAACTACGAGAGAGAAGTTACCATTCATATCTGTTACTGTTGCAGCAACGATACGGTTGTTTGCGTCACGTTCAACGACGTTAGCCATCATGATACCGCCTAAGTCATCATAGACGCTACCTGTGATGCGTCGCTTCTGTGCGAATGCTGAACTTACAAAGAAGAACAGCACTAATGTAGTTATTATGAATTTAACTTTGTTCATACTCTGTAAGTTTATTTCGTTAATCTGTATTTGCTGAGATACTTACGTGCTCTTGCTGTTGTGCTCCAATCAGAGTCGTAACGACCATTTGTGAGTGTCTTGTAGTCAAGTACATGGTCGATACCATGAATTACAGCAGATGAAGATGATGTAATACTTGCGCCTTTTGCTGTAATGTAATCACGTGCAATGAGGTTCTTGTCATTTGTCGTGTGACTTACATGACCATTGGCATCCTTGATTGAGAGTTTTGCATTAGCGAGACTTGTTGCACCTTCGGATGAAACGGAAACTTTACTATATACTCCGCTTGTGTTGAGTGTTGCTGTCTCAAATACGCTTGAATTCATTTTTGGAAGGTCGGCAAATACACTGTTGTCCTGGAAATGATTTCTTACGAAGTTGATAATAGCGGTTGACATAGCTAATACCTTTTCATTTCTTGCTGCTGTAAGTTTTTCAATTTGCTCAGCAGTTCTTGGCTCACCATTTCCATCTAATTCGTAATCTTCCAGTGCAAGTGCTTCAACTTCTTCCCATGTTGGAAGTCCTTTTGCAAAGGCTTCGTCCATTGCTTCGTTTGTAGGACCGTAAACAGTGTAGTTGTAGTTGTTGAAGAAACGCACGTTTGTGGCAGATGAAGCTACGCTACCATCTGCATTGTAACATGGGATACCACCTCTGTTGGAGAAAATTGTAAATTTATCGCGGCTTGCAGTGTCATCTATTCCGCATGAATCCAAAGCAACAGAACTTGGTTGGCAAAGATCAAAGAACTTGCTGAAATTCTTATTGCTGTTGAGAATAGAATATACGGATTCAATAGCAGGCTGTATAGGCTCATCAATCATGTATGCAAAACCATTACCATAACCGTTTGATTGTGCAGACTTGTCATCAAAACCAATGACAGAACAGTAGTCTAAGTTACTGTTTGATACAGGCTCAATCTGACCGATGCCATTGAGCAACCAACCGCCCTTGATAGTCATACCATTCTTACGTCTATCAGCCTTATCTACATAGATTGCAGCACCATTCTTCGTGAGATAATAGTGCTTATTACATTCCATACCTGTTTCCGTCTCGTTAATACCTGTTGTAGCGGTGTTGTCTTCATGTATGACAGTATGTGTCTCAAGCATATCCTTGAGACGGTTGCCTATGACAGCATCGCTAACAGTAGATGAAGTAAGTTTGTCGCCAAGAACGCATGTCTTTGTAGCGAGGTCATAGTTACATTCGTATGTTGTTGCTTCTGGTTTATTCTTGTCTTTCCACTCAAATTTGTATGCTCTACCTACGAGAGTGCTGCCCTTTATTTCTGGTGAATAGAAAGACATAGGGTCTATGTATGTGAAATCCTTGTCTTGTGGCACGAAGAAACTGAAGCGGGAGCTCATAGCAAGAAGATATGCATAATAGTTAGTTGGTATTCCTGCCAGTTCTTTTGCCTGAACTGCCCAGTTGAAAATCTTCTTGTCCTGCTCAACGTATGCAGGTGCACTGACAGCTGCATATTCTGCAGGGGTAGTAACCTCGTTCATGACATAGATTATACCGTTATTTGCAATTAAGACTTCCTGTATGTTTTTACGGTGATAATCATCATTGTTGTCGAACATTGGGTCCTGAGCAGAGTTCTTGATTGTCTCGAACTTACTTGGTACGGACGAAACAAATGAATCCTTCATAAGGTTACTTACCAATGCGCGGATTACGCTGCGTGGAATACAGTCAAGTGCACGGAAAACCTTTTCCAAGTCTTCCGTATCAGGTGTAATGTCATTGATAAGATCGCCGGCGTATGCTTTCACGAGGAAGTTACCTCCTGCTCCAGGAGCAAAGAAATATTCCATAAGCTTCTTGTCGTTTGGACAGAAGATTACACCCATATCCTGAGATGCGGTTGTCTGTGTATTTGCTGCGTATTGATTCCATCCTGGATCAAAAGGAAGAGGTCTGTTTGAATTATCATCGAAGATCGCATTACCTCTTGGATTGTTTGTTGGGTCTGTTCCAGCATCAGATAATAACATCACGTTTCCTTGAGAACGGAGAGCGAAATAACTCTTCTCAAAAACTGAATCCACCTGATTACCATAAATGAGACGTGCCCTGGCAGTCAGTAATTCATTATAAAATGGTGCAGAGAAACGATCCATCATGTGTGAGAAAATCTTCGTATTCTTATTTGTACGAAGTACCTCTGCCATATTTTGTGGTGCGATATTTACTTTGTCAAGAACATTGATGTATCCGTTCTGACAAGTAATATCCTGCTTTATAACCTTGTTGTTAAAAATAAAGACATCGTTATTATCACGCTTAATACCTGTGATAATCTCAAAATCTTTGTCTGTAATCTGCTTGTTTGCAAGCTGAGTGTTGATAAAGTGTACCATCATGGATGGTGTTCCGTCAAGTGCAAGGTAGATTCCCTTTTCACGGAAACGTGCCCAATAGTCCTTTTCATTCACATCGTTGCTATAGTTGACAGGAAGATCGTTTCCGAAAAGATGAGGAATTGTATCTGTTACGTCGAAAGCTGTTTCGCGACGCATACACTCACCTCGTTTAGGAACATCGTTGTCACCATCGCCAGCAGGTGTGCTTGACATCATTTCGAGAAGGTAGGCGTTGTTAATCATTGAACCGTTAAGCAGGATCCTTTTCTGGCTTGCAGTTAACTGGTCGTAACTTGTTACGCCCCATGGATTGTTTGAATAGAAAGATTTAAACGCATCGTCGTTTGCCACGAAAAGCGTTTTTGAACCTGTGCGCGCCAAAACTTCCTTGTACTCAAGGTCATTGATGAGCTTCACGAAGTTTGTGTAGTTACCATCCTCTTCCAAGTACTCGTATATGCTTGAACCGAGCCATGAAGGCGTAGTGTCATCAAGCGTATAGTCGTCCTTACAAGAGTAAGTGACGCCGCAGATTGCAGTAAGGAAAAATGCCTTTGCGGCAAGATTCCCTAATTTACAAAAGCGTTTGTTCATATAGTTTAGTTAGTGTAATTAATACTACTTTTTTCTCTATGGTAATTGTCCTTAAAGTAGGCCGTGTTGGATGTTAGAGCCATTAATGAAAGAACGATTATAATCCGTGCAAATATACAAAAAAAGGCGGAAATGAAAATTTTCATTTCCGCCTTTTTTAAAGCGAATGTAACAATTTGTTAAAAAATTGTATTATTTGCACGATTCTGCACCTATATAGTGGTGATATGTTACAATTTTATTGAAATTGTAACGCGGTGCAATTACTTTGTTACTTTCTTAATAGTTCCACCATTGCTCTTTAAGATGTACACTTTTTTTGACATAAGATAATTTTGCTTCTTTCCGTCGAGACTATAGTGTTCAGCAGAAGAGTTGTTCCTGTTTACACTATTGATGCCATTTGCTTGGTTGTACCTGTTCCTGATGCTCTCAGGTATATTTGCGGTAATGGCTTCGGTGGTTGTCTCGTCTCCTTTGAGCGTTATGATACGCAGACGGAGAGTGATGCTTTCCTTTGTGAAAAGTTCTGTGTTGCAATCGTCAAGTGCTATGTTCTCGATTCTGAGCTTGGTACTCTCAAACCTGCTACGCTTGCCTGAGTTGTCGTGGAGTGTGTTCCACTTACCGTTTGCGTCCTTGTATTCGATTATCTCCTTTGCCGTGAAATCACCATTTTTGTTGGTGATGGACGTTACGAGTGTAGATGTGCTTTCGGAGAAGGTTGCTTGGAACTTGTTTTCCTTGTTTATGCCTGGGAACCATCCGACAGGTGTTTTCTGCATCTTCTCGTTGTAGGCATGAGTAGGGTGAGTGTCACGATAGACTTCGCCACATGGTGTTACCCACCAACTGTTCTTGTCGCTGTCCCATGAGATTGCAGCACGATAGTATGAATCCCAGTTGTAGAGTGAATATCTTTCGATAAAGTTAGCATTGTCAAGAACGGAGAGAATGTATTTGATGGCATTCTTCTGTTTTGCGAGTTTGTCTGAGTAGCTTGATGGCCATCCTTCTGTTGTCCATGATGCTCCATTGTTCCACTCTGTCAACCATATTGGGCGCCCCGTGTCCTTGTATATTTGTTCAAGTTGCCACCACCAGCTGTCAGAGTTGGCAGCTTCGTTTGTTCCCCAATAGGCATGGAAGGTTACGAAGTCGCAACGGTATGCCATGTCGTCACAATGCTTGATGAATTGCTTTACCCATGAAGCATCCGTAGGACAAGGTGAGCCAATGCGAAGTCCGCATGCCATGAACTCTGGTTGGTGAGTGCATGCTTTCCAAGGGTCAATGGTCGTACCACAGTCGTCAGAATGTTGTTCAGAGTGATCAGGCTCATTGTAGCCAAGTACGGCTGTGGCATCATCTCTGTCTATGTTTGACCATGAAGGCCAATAGATATGATTCTTGTGTGGTACATACTCCATGTCGGTAGTAGAGGAACGGTCGGCGCTCCATGTGTAGAACCATGTGCAGCCAAGTTCCTTGCCTTCTGCTTCTATGGCAGAACTGCCTTCTGTTGAGCACCATCCCTTTTTGCTTACCCAGTTCCACTTTCGTATGTATGCTCTTGATATACGTCCTTTAAGGAGGTCAGGAACGACATCAATGTACTTGTCGCCATGGTCGGCTACGTAGATGCGGCTATATCCAGAACCATCCTTGACAGTAGAAAGGCATACCATGTATCCTTGCTTGAGAATGAAGGAACTAATCTCGTTGTCTGCTGTGCCGAGATTGTCGTTCTTGCCAAGCTTTAACTGATATTCGGTACCACTATATAATTCGCCTGAATATGCGTACATGGCAATGTCGTTCTTTGTGAAAGGATAGACAACAGCGCCGTGGAGATAGATGGCGACACGGCAGTTTGTACCGTCAATAGCAGTCTTGCCATCGATACGTATCTGTTTGAGATATTTGCTCTTTACGTCTGATGGGCGTATGTTGTCAAAGATAAGATATGCGCCATCTCCTGTGAGTGACACCGTGCCATTGCCAAGTGCATTCGTTGTGGCAAGTATATGCATGTTTGTTTTCTCGCCTACTATGAGCGAAGGAGATTGACTACCGCCTTTCATATAGATGGCGTATGCGGAGCTTTTGCCATAAGTGTCAGGTACTGGTTCTCCGTTATCATCGCATGGAGTGTAGGTCATCTGGCAGTCGTTGATAAGTTCCTCACCAACGATGGATATCTCTGCTGATTGTCCTGCGGAAGTGACAACCGGCACGGTTGTCTGTGGCGCAGTGCCGAGTGTGTTGCCATTCATGGTAACAGAAACCTGCTTGCCATCAAAGAGAAGGGATAGTTTTTCGTAGTTGCCATCTGTATTGATGGTTGTTTCGCCAATCCTGATGCTCTTGGAACTTACATAAACCAATGCGCCAGTCTTGCTTGCGGAACGGATTACAAGTTCAACTTCCTGTTCTCCGACTTTGAGGGCATTGAGTGAAACCATGAACTTGTCGTATGTGCCCAAACTGCTACCAGATATTATAATCTTGTACTTACCTTCCTGTGCGTTGGTAATGGCAGAGAGTAGGGCGTTGGTTGCAGTTAGCATTATCTCTGTATCTGCAAGTGATGCTGTTTCCTTAGCACTACGAGCGTTGTAGAGTGCAACAGCCAGCTCGTCAGGTTTGTTGTAGTATGGATTATCGTAGATAGCCTCGCCTCTTGCGATTGCTTCATCAAGTTTGTCTGTGTACAGTTTCAGGCGACTGTCTTCAAACGGATGGGTAGCATCTACAATCTGCCATGCAGAGATGTCACCAAGCGCCTTGTCATAATAGACGGAGATGTAATCCTTTGAATCAGCTCCCTTGTCGATGCCAAGGTAACACTTGTTTTCTCCGTTTATTGCGACACCGCGATTTGACTTGACATATCCGTCAATACCTTCCTGCAAGAGCCACTCGTAGGAGTTGTATGCCTTGTTGAGGCTTCCTGCAAACCAGCAGTTCCATGTGTCTCCTTCCTTATTACTTGCCTGTAGGTACTTGTTAGTTGCCTTGTGGCGCAACCAATACCAACCGCTATGTAGAGTGGAGGCTTCTGCTACCCACACATAGTTTTGCATATCCGTTCCTGCCTTTGAGAGGGCAGGCGAATTGTTCTCTGCGTTTCCTCCAAGACATCTACCGTAATGGACGTTGTAAAGAAAGTATTCTCCACCATCGTGGATGGTGTTGTTTTGTGCTTTTGCTGTATTAGCAAAGATGAGAGCAACCACACTGATTGCTCTCATCATTATCTTGAGTCTTTTCATTATTTTACGATTACCTTATATGACATACCTGCAGCCTTAACTACATAGATACCTGATGCGAGAGGTGCGTTTGCATTTACCTTTGCACCTGATGCATTGAATACCTCAAAGTCAGAAGTACCAGGAACTGTTATTGTCTTGCCATTAACGATAGGTGCTTGTGCATTGTCTGCATTTGTACTATTGATGGCTGTTGCTGGTATGGTTGTCTTGTCTGTTACTTCAGCAATGACGAAGTAGCCTACCTTGTCAGCAGAATTTGCATCGTCTGTCACACCGGTAGAGGCAGAGTTGTCAATCATTCTCTTTACACGTGCTCCGTAAGCATAGCCATAGAGCTCGTTGCCAGTCTCGATGACGGTTTCATCGTATGCCTTACGGATGATTGTGGCTGATGGGTAGTTGTGTGTCTGTGCAGAAGCAAAGAGCATTGGATTCTTCATGTACAGTCTCTCTTCACCTTCCTTGTATTCGATGAGTCTTGATGTTGTACTGTAAAGTGCGTTCTCTCCGAGGCCTGCATGGATTATTAGTGTCTTGTTTGCATCCAAGAAACCTGTTCCAGGAGTGATTGCCATGTATGCTACGTTCTGAGGCATGGAGAGTTTCTTTGTCTCTGCATTCTCAAACTTGAGGTAGCATTTGAATCCCTTGTTTGTAATTTCTGTGATGACGACAGACATTGGGTATGGCTGCAATGAGGTAGGCGTAATCTTCTGTATCGTAGCTACAACGATAGGTGTTACTCCCTCTGGGAATGCCTGCTCAAATTCTATTTCTGTTACGTCCTTTGATACGGATACTTTTCCTACTACTGCATTGAGACCTCCAAAGTTCTTGACACCAGTGTTCAAAGAGAGGAATGGAAGTTCTTCTCTCTTAGTCAATGTTGTTACGCTGTTTGACTGCTTCTGCCAAGGATACACCTTAAAGGTGAATGAGCCAATACCTTGTTCTGTGAACAGAATATTTGGGTACAACTTTGTGTTGTTGTTTGTCATTGTACCAGTGATGACTACAGGGGAAGTGGTGTATGCGGTATTGTAATTAACCTTCATTGCTTCATCGCTTGTTATTGACAATGAACCATAATGTATTCCTTCTGCTTCCTTAACGTCTGGAATGGAGATGGCTGCCTCGTTAGATGTACGGCTACCTCTATCACTATCCTTGTCCTTGATACGGAAATAGATAGCTCCAGTCTTGCCTGTCATGTCAAGGAAAGGCAAAGCTTTGGAAGTGTAGGTCAATTCAGACTTGTCAACCATGCCAATCTGTCCGAGCTCAGTCCAGATGTTGCTCTCGTTCTGAACCTTACACTCAATGATGACGTTTTCTGTCTGTTTTCCGTTGAGGTGCTTCCAACTGAGTGTTACAACTTTAGTCTTAATGTCGTATGATGCAACGAGGTCAGATGGTGCTTTGTAATACCAAGGCATCCAATATTCGTTTGCTTCGTTGTATGCAAAACCTGACTTATATGTAGAGAGGACCTCTGCAGCCTTTGTAGGCGCACCGTTTGTCCATATCTCGCGCTTTCCTTCAACTGCGTTATATACGGCAAGACGCTCAAGCCAAGGCTCTTTGTCGGCACGCTTGAGTACATCCCTGAGCCATTCTCCGTTCTTCTGCTGGTCGTTGCCGCTACCCCATGAGTACCAGCCACCATCTGTGCTGAAACCTCCTTCGCCTGTCCAGTTGGCACCATTGTTCCACTCTGTTGCCCATACAGGAAGACCTGTTGCATCATAGAGAGACTTGAGACGTGACACGCATCCAGCAGGATCTGTTCCACCTATATAATAGTGTGTTGCAACGAAGTCAACACGTATGTTGTTGTTACGACACCAGTTTACGTATTCTGAAACCCAACCTGTGTTAGGGTTACAGCATGCAAATGTACCGATACGCATACCGCTGTAGAGGAAATCCTTGGCAACATCTACGAGAGGATAGTCGCCATGCTTTTCTCTTGGGTTGTCTGGAATCTTTGTTACGTATGTATATACCTCGCCAGCTCCTGATGTATTGTCAGGCTCGTTCTGTCCGAGAATGTGAGTGTTGGTGTTGTTAAGATTGTTGATTGTTCCGAATCCTTCCCAAGCACCTTTGTAACCCTGTCCATTTGACTGTCCAGCCTCATGGTGACGCTGTGGTACGTACTCTGCGTTGTCACGAAGGCTGTTGCCTGCTCCCCAGTCGTAGAACCATGATGCGTTTGTGAGGTTGATGAGCCTGTCATCACGTGCATCACTCATACCGAGCTTGCCTGGCCATTGCCAACGGAATATACGGAAGAAACCTACCTTGTCTGCAAGGAACGCACCCTTTCCATTTCCTTCCTTTGTCAAATCGACCATACGGTCTTCGCTGTTAGCGATGAAGCAATGGCTGTAACCCGTTCCGTCGATGTTGTTAGCCATAGTTACCATGTAACCACGCTTAATCTTGAAAGAACGGATAGGGAAGTTACCACCAGACTTTGTGTAACGTGTTGTCTTATTGTACTGGTTTACCTCGCCTGTGAATCCATCACCGCTGTAAGTGGTGAGAGGGTAGAAGTCTGTTCCGTCAGGATTCTTTGTGTCGCTATGAGGCAATACGATTGCTCCGTGGCGGTAGATACTTACACGACAGTTTCCATTATTTGTCAAAGCAACACCATTAGCTGTTATCTTGACAAGATATTTGCTGATGACATCTGAAGGACGGATGTTCTCGAAGATGACAGCTGCATCAGGATTGGCAATGTCGATTGTACCAGCAGTAGAGAATGGCTCTGTACTTGTGATGGTATAATCAACAGCCTCTGTGAGAGTCACGGAGGTTGCACATTGTGTTACCCTTTGTGTTTTGTTTGCTGCATTAACAGTCAGCGCAAGTCCAAACAGTAATGCAAAGGTTAAAGTTCTAATATTCATATCGATTTAGTTTATGAGATTTTTATGTTGTCCCCCATCCCCCAAAGGGGATGTCCGTTCGGAACGTTGGGGAAATGATTGAGTTTCTTGAGTTTTTAAGTTTGTGAGTTTTTAAGTTTGTGAGTTTTTAAGTTTATGAGTTTTTAAGTTTTTAAGTTTTTAAGTTTGTGAGTTTTTAAGTTTTTGAGTTTTTGATGCCAAGGACGGTCTCAAATGCTATTACTCATTAGTAATTACTCATTCCTCATTATTTATTCGCTGTATAGAAGTCGGTTATCCTGCGTATTGCCCTTGCGCATACTGGACAGAAGTCCTCGACTTCGTTTATC
>JAGCWG010000221.1 GCA_017961965.1 Bacteroidaceae bacterium
AGACGCAGATGGGTGAGTTCAAGATGGGTCAGGACGGTTCTACAACCGCTACCGGTTCGCTCACGCTCAACCTTCCACTCTTCGCTCCTGCCGTATATCAGAACATGAAGCTGACTAAGGAGGACATCCAACTGGCTCAGGAGAAGGCACGCTCTTCACGCCTCGACCTCATCAATCAGGTCACCAAGGCTTACTACAGCGCACTCCTCTCACAGGACTCATACGCGGTGATGCAGAAGAGCTACAATACAGCTAAGTATAATGCAGACATTACTACAGCAAGATACGAGGCTGGAATCAAAAGCGAGTATGACAAGATTACAGCCGACGTACAGGCACGTGCGATGAACTCCAACCTCGTGAACGCAAAGACAGGCGTGAACCTCTCAATGCTCCAGCTGAAAGTACTCATGGGAGTAACTGCCGATGTTGACATAACAATCAACGACAGTCTCAAGCGCTACGAGAACTCGCTCACTCTTCCACGTACAACGAACGAGGAAGACAACCTGAGCGGCAACACCACACTCCGTCAGCTCGACATGAACATGTCACTCCTCCAGAGGTCACGCAAGATAATGAACACAAGCTTCATGCCAACTCTTGCACTCCAGCTTCAGGGACAGTACCTCTCCTACTCTAACCAGAACTGGAACTTCCTCAACTACAAGTATTCTCCAGCTGCCACACTGGCAATATCACTCTCTGTGCCAATCTTCCATGCAAGCAACTGGACGAAGTTGAAGTCAAACAAGATTCAGATAGAGCAACTTGAGGATACAAGAGCCAACACACAGCGTCAGCTCAAGCTTGCAGCCGAGAGCTACAAGGAGAACATGGCATGTTCTGTTGTTCAGGTAGAATCAAACCGTGAAGCCGTACTTCAGGCTGATAAAGCAGTTCAGATTATGGCAAAAAGCTATGAGGTAGGAAAAGGCACAATACTTGACCTCAACCAGACAGAGACAGCTTACACACAGGCAGAGCTCACATACGTCCAGAGCATCTACAACTACCTTTCAAACAAGGCAGACCTTGAATATACTCTCGGACGTGAAACATACATTAAGTAAAAAGAATTTCAAATCTCAAATCTATAATTTATGCCTCCGGAACATATCGGGACGCATAAATTTGACTTGATAGATTTGAGATAACAACAAAACGATTATGAATAAGATTAAGATACTCAGCCTTGCAACATTCGCACTTATCATGGCTTCATGCGGAGGCGATGATGACAAGAACAAGGCAGTTGCAGAGGCAAAGCCAGAGGTAAAGATTACCAAGGTTACAAATGAGGACATTCCTCAGACAGAGACATACACAGCCACAGTAGAAAGCGACGTAAAGAACAATATCTCGCCTAACACCCCACTCCGTATCGAGAAGATACTCGTGGACGTTGGTGACGTTGTACGCAAGGGACAGGTTCTCGTCACACTCGACCAGACAAACCTTATCAGCACTAAGCTTCAGACAGAGAATGCCAAGATAGAGTTCGAACGTATGGAGGCACTCTATAAGATTGGAGGTATAAGCAAGTCTGATTATGACAAAGCAAAATTGCTATACGATACAAATGCAACACTCGCAAAGCAGCTTGCAGAAAACGCACAGCTTGTTGCACCTGTAAGTGGTGTGGTTACAGCACGTAACTATGACAATGGCGATATGTACAACGGACAGAATCCAGTACTCACCATCGAGCAGACAAACGCAGTAAAGCTCAACGTAAACGTATCAGAAAGCTACTACAAGATGCTCAAGAAGGGTATGCCTGCAACCATCACACTTGATGCATACGAGGGCGAGGAGTTCACAGGTAAGGTTACAATCGTAAGCCCTTCAATCGATGCAACAACTCACACCTTCAAGGCAGAGATTACAATCAACAACAAGGACCAGAAGGTTCGTCCAGGTATGTTTGCACGTGCCACAATCGACTTCGGCTCAAAGTCACACACAGTCATTCCTGACGTGGCTCTCGTAAAGCAGATTGGTGCCGGCGACCGTTACGTATATGTATATAAGGACGGCAAGGTAAGCTACAACAAGGTTGAACTCGGAAAGCACATGGGTGACAAGTACGAAATCCTCAGCGGTGTGAACGCCGGCGACCAGGTTGTAATAGCAGGTCACTCACGTCTTGCCAACGGCAAGGAAGTAGAAGTAGTAAAGTAAACCGTCGGAATTAAAAATTAAAAATTAAAAATTAAACTTCCGATGCACCACCCAAAGGCAGCCATCCGGGA
>JAGCWG010000222.1 GCA_017961965.1 Bacteroidaceae bacterium
TCCTTGTCGTTGCCATTGAAGCTTGTCACGTTTGATATGATGACGAGAGCCTCGGTACAGTTCGTGAGAGAAAGCGTACCTGTATTGTCGTCAGTATTCACTTCGCCATCCTTGTTTATGACACAAATGATAGTGCGGAAATGTATGCCTCGGTTTGAGTCGTAAAGATGTTTCTCAGCAAAGTCTGTATAACCGGGAAGGTTATGATAAGCTGCATAACCATCAATAGTCATCTCATGACCACGAACAGCCACCATGTGAGGCAACTGACAATTATAGGAGAACACACGATTGATGAGTTCGCCACCGTCGCTCTTGAGTCGGAGCACGATGACGGAATCAGGTGCGGAGGCAAAGTAGTCACGAGTTATCGTTCCCTTGCCAGACTTATATACTACCTGAGCATGAGCGTTGGAGATGTCAAGAGTACGCAAATAGTCCTTAGCTGTTTCCTTTTGTGAAGAAGCAATCTTGAGACATCCCAGAGGCTGGTAACTCTCGCTATAGTGTCCCTGTACCTTGCGCTGGAGTTCATCGGCACGACGGTAGTCACCCTTATCGAGAGCCTCACGAATAAGCGGAATGGTCTTGTACGCCTCAGGAGCATACACCTTGGTGTCAGGTTCACCCGTCCACAGAGTGATGTCATTGAGCGAAAGCTTGTCTTCATCCACTCCACCATATATCATGGCACCGAGATTACCGTTACCGATAGGAAGAGCCTCCTCAAAATACTGGGCTGGACGGTTATAATGCAACAAGTTGCTCTGTGCCAGAACCTGAGTTCCTGCACAAAGCATCGTGAATGATGCCGCAATACATTTAATCAAATATGATTTCATAAAACATAGTTTAGTTAGTTTACCCGGCAAAGATAATGAAAAAAACGTAAATCATAAATGCTTTACGACGATTTATAATCCGTTTCCTTTGCTTATCAGCAATAAGTTCATTATGTTTCCAAGTATCATCACTCAACACCTTGAAATGGAGCGGTAACAAGTCCTGCATCATTCCAGATATAGTTCTTATGGAGAGTGATGAAGATTGTTACAGGCCACATCGATTCGAGCACAGAACAGCGGACGTACGGATGGAATGCCGTTGGCTCTTCGGTAATGAACACATTCTTTACTTCATCCACAAAGTTTGGCATGTGACGATGACATGGTCGGAGAACGGTGAAGTCTGTTATCTTCTTGTTGAGTCCTGTGACCATGCGGTACTGACCGTCAATAATCCACACGATAGGACGTCCCTTGTATGTAGGACCGTCAACAGCCACGGTACGCGGGTCATCGGACGATGTGCCGAAGAAATTGTAGTCAATATGCTTGTTGAATGCTGAGTCAGGAAGGATGTTGACAATCACGGGCGATACGGCACCAATCATCTTACGGAAATTCTTGTTCTGCTGTCCGAGCCATCCATAGAAGCTCAAGGAGATAAGTCCGTTTGCCACCCTCTGCTTCGTAAACATATCGCAGTCATAGAGTATGCCTTCCTTTCGGTTCACCTTCGGAGTGTACCATGCCTTCTTGCCAAACAGCTGAGGCTGAATCTCGCAGGTGCTTGCTATGCTCGTCTGAGGAGAGAAGTTCTCGTAAATCAGGACATCATGACGGGTCATATCGTTGCTATGATGTCCCATGAGCATCCATTCGCCCTTGAGGTCTGGGAAATAGCTGCCGAAGAAGCCGTTCTTGTCGCACACAATCGTGCTCTTGTATATTTTGTCACCCTGACTCAACGTGAGTGTGAACGTCCTTCCGTCAAGCTGTGATTCTTCCTTCGTAGGGTGAAGCGCCTTAGGCAACACCTGTCCAAAGACCATGAGTTGTTTCTCGGCTGGCTGTTGCAGGGTGAGACTTGGCTGCGAAGCCATGTCTGTCCATGGGGACACATTCTTGCCATCCACCATGAGGATGCGGTCAATCTCCTTTAATGTAAGGCTTTTGTATGCGCCACGTGGCACCATGTTCCTGCGCCTCAGCTCCGAATTGAGGAGCACCCATTGTTCTTCCTCGCTGTTAATCTTGCCCACGAAGAAACAACGCCTTACAATCTGCACGCCCTCCGGGGAGAATACCACGAATTCATGAACACCACGTCCAAGACGAGACTTGTCATACTCAAAATCCTTGACGATGGTGTCAACCACAAAGGAATCGCAAAGTACGAGATTGCCACGGTTGAGCGTGATGGCACAGAAGCTCTTGCCAAGATTCTCACGTGAGAAGAACATCTTCACATTAACACTCTTCTTCGGTGTAGCATCCACAATAGCGGATGCACCCGTCGGCTTTAGCAACGGAAGCTCAAAGACACGTTTTCCGCACTTGCCCTTTGCCTTGACACGCTTCTGTCTTATCCGGGAGGTGTTAAAATCAAGCACGCCATTGCCATACTTGTCAAGCTTGCAACTTGACTCCTCGTCATTCATGGCATCAAGAATCCTGAATGAGGCATCGGCAGGCGCACCTTCCCCGTTGACCGAATGAACAGCAAGACGTGAAGGGCTGGAGATCACGTACGAAGACCCCTCAATGTAGAAATATGTATGGAAGTCCTTCTTGTTCTTGGCATTATAAGTTGACTTGCTAAGATTGATGAAACCAGCACCCTTGTGTTTCTTCTGTTCCTTACGACTCAACCAATGGTCAGGATAATATACAGGAACGACCTTGGTGAAGATATTGCCGTCATGCCAGTTTGTCTGGTATCTTGTGTAAGCCCTGAGTATATAGAATCCAGACTCATAGAGTGAATCAACAGCCACGGCACCCGAGGCATGTCCAAGCGAATCGAGGCGTAGCTTGTGAGTAGAGACAATAACATTTGAAGGGTTTACAAAGTCAACATACACCACCCCACTCTTGTTCGTAGGGCACAGGGAATCCAGTCTCATGGCATGAAGCGTGAAGTGGATGGTGTCGCCAAGCGCACACCCTTCAGGACAGTCGGTATCAAGAAACACACGTTCCTGTGGTGAGTTCTTACAAAACTCACGTATATTGTTTATGAAAGATCCAAAACTCTGTGCCCCGCCATGCACACACATGGCGAAGCACAGGATAAAGAAAGAGATAATTCGATTATTCATATAGTTTATATGTTGTCAGAGTCCCCCCATCATCGAGGGGGGCTGTGGAGAGGGTCTTCCTTTTTACTCGTTCACAAGTATATGTCCATCCTTTGTCATTCCCTCGGCACTAATGTAGAGTCGTCGTGCAGAAGAGTTGTTGTAGAACTCAACCGTAGCCTTTCCGTCCTTGCCGGTCTTTACATCAGGTGCCCAGAATACCGTTCGACGGAAATCCTCCATTGGTGGAAGGATGCTGTAATCCTCTGAATGGAAGGTGTCAACCTTGTCAAATGCGTGATAAAGCGTAGATACATGTCCCTTCAACTTGACAGGTCGATTGACATGAGTATAGACATGAATCGTGACAGGATGATATGACCTGACAGATGTGCGTATTCCATGGCTGTTGTATGCCCTTGGGCTGTCAGATATGTAGATGGCACTCACCTCGTCTATGAACGTTGGGAAAGGCTGAAGAACAGCATTAGAAAAACCTGATAATGCTTCTGTGTGGATATTAAGATTCTGCTGTTTTGAACTTGTGATCGCATAGAAATTATTGTTGAGAATCCAGATGATAGGTCTGTCGTTATATCCCATTTCATAGTCAAAGAACTCGCTTTCCTTCTTCTTGTCAATTTGGACCTTTAGTTCGTCCGACTTGCCGACAAGGAATTTGCCTTTCTTCAGTCCTTTCCTCTCTATCATTTCAAGCTTCTCCTCAGAGATGCCTTCGTCGTCATCCAACTCCACGGCTTCATGCTCGTCGTCAAGTTCGGCATCACTCACATCTTCTTCATTAGCTACCTCTATGAAGTTGCTTTCTTCCTTGGTTGGCAAAAACCTTGTGCCCCTGCCCGTGAAGTTTGGATTGTGACCATACAACCAGTCAAACAAACCTGGCACAGTTCTACCCTCGTCAGTCACCTTCTGGGTCTCGGCAATCATGTCGTAATAAATCCATGCGCCATATTTACCCCATGCCTCGCTTTCCCATGCGGCACGAGCACCTTCAAATATACTGCGGCGTGCATTCACCTTCACGTTAGGCAACACGTTTTCACGCTTGACAAGATGAATATCGTCAAAGCTCTTGAAAAGAGAATCAGGAGTATCCTTCATGAAATTGCTAATCAACATCGGTTGCTCGTCCGTCTCGTATGGCGACAGATATTTCCTCATAGGCGAGAAGTTGCGGTCAACCGTAACACGCATCCTTGACTTCTTGCCATTCACCTTTGTAACAAAGTTGACATTCCAGTTGCCATCCATATTAGGAGCGGCAAAGGCGTAGTTGCCAAGCGAATCGGTCCTGGTTGTTCCCTTCACCCATTCCTGTGTGTCACCACGGAACAGATAGACGTCAAGGTCAACGTTCGGCATCATGTACTTGCCCCTGCGGTTGAGCACCTTACCACTTATGTACAGACTATCCTCGATAAACTGAACCTTGCGAAACTCTTCCTCGCCTTCCATCAGTTGCCATCTGTGCCTACGCCATCCCTGTACCATCATAAGCATATCGGCTGCACGACGATGATTGACATCGTCCGCCTCGAAATAGTAGTCAGGATGCTCGATGAATCCCTTCACCTCACTCGACAGGAGCATCCATGACCTTACGTTACCCTCATTACCATTGGTGAGAGTGGCAACATCCATAGCCGAGAGCGAGATTGACGCATCAGGACGGCTCTGTATGTCAAGCTTCACCTTGCCACAAGGCTGGATAACCTTCTGCTTGGTCGTCACATAGATGCTGTCTGCCGCATCTGTCGAAGGACAGATGAAGAAGAGGCGGTCGGAATGTACCCTGCCATCAGAGTCGAACACGATAAACTGGTTTACTCCCGCAGGAATGCTCTTGCGGTCGAACCTGATGTTCTGCCTCTCGTTACATGTAACCGTGTCGGCATACATAATCCTGCCGTTGTTCATAACCACGTAGCCGAGAAGCCTGCCGTCCAACGAACGTGACGCATTAAGCTGAGCCGTAACATAATCGTCACGAAGAGTGTTCATCACAAGTCCCACACCTTCCATTTCTGCCTCTGGCAACTGGAAATCCTGAGTCTTGCCATCTGCCGTGACGAGACGCAGATACATAGGCTCGCCATCGCTCGTGACATCAAGGAAACCACATCCCTTTTCGAGCGTAATGGTTGCACCCACAGCCTCCTTACGTGAGTTGAGAATCATACCCTCCGTATCGAAATGTCTTCCTTCCGAATCGACCACGTTGAAAGCAACACGACAAGGAACATTCTCAATAAGGTTTCCACCCTCAGGATAGAAGCTGACATTTATCTTACCCTTTGGCAAGATCTTTGCCGTGATAATATTGTCATTCCTGCCATTCTTGTTATTTGCCTCGTCGAGCATTTCCTGAGGAATCTCACGACTGCTTATGGTTCGGGCCTTATAATTGTGGGTATTTATCGTCCTTGCGGAATAATCTCCCTCCATCTCAGGTTCCTCAAAGACAGGGAACACACGAGAGAAGATGGCAGCATTACCCCAGTTGGTCATGTATCTGGTGTAGGCTCTCACCTCATAGAAACCCGTTTCATATATTTTCTCAAGCCTTATGCTGCCTTCCGCCTCGCCATCATTCACATAAAGCTTCTGTGTCTTGACGACGTCGCCACCCGGAGTGACAAGCTCAACATAAAGCACACGACTCAGCTCTGTCGGCTTCATGTTGCCGGCATTCACGACGTATGCCTTGAACCATATCGTCTCACCCTTGAAATATCCTGTATTGTCAAAGTGGAGATAGACCTTCTCCTGTGGCACCTCCTCGTTAAAGCGCATGGCACGCTTCATGTAGTTAAGAATACTTGCGTATTCCGCATTGGCTCCGGTAATGAACTTTACCGAGTCATTTATATTTAATTGTGCCTCTGCTTGAGGGACAGATAACAGCATTGCTGTTAAGGTTGCAAAAAGAGTCTTTTTCATTTTAGGTTAGTTTTTTAAATTTTTAATTCTGATGCGAAGTTAAGCAATATAAAGGACAAATCAATGGATAGATTTCCTATAACATGTAGGAAAATCCCTACCGAGAACAAGACTATATCGGGAAAGCCCCGTGTTGAAGTACTGACTAAGTATAGACGAAGTACTGACTAAGTACTGACTCTCGACAGAAGCATAGAAAGGCGAAAGGCTTTGGAAACGTTTTTTGTTTTCCAAAACCTTTCGCTATATTTCATTTCACTCATCATTCCTCTTTCTAAAGAAGCTGACGATTGCAACAAGTATTACAAGAGCCGTAACTCCGAATGCCCAGATATTAGTCACTCGTGAGGTGGCTGTGATGACATATTTGCCAGGTATGAGACGTGACATATCGAGCTTGTAGATAATAGCTCCTTCCTCTGACAGGAGACCACAGCCTGTATCAGTCACTTTGCCAGGCATGACAAGAGAATAACTGCACTCGCCACCTGCAATGCTATTTTCTATGTCAGCAAGAGGCTTGTAGGTATGTGCTTTCTTGTACACATCGCTTTCATCGTCAAAGAAAGAATTATAGGCTTCCGTATGATAATAGTCGCGGAACAAAACAGCACAATTATCACACGACTGCAATATGTCATTGGATGGAATCTGAGCAAGGAAATCCTTACGCGAAGCTATGAAGCCAGCCTTATCCATAGGCGCACCTACAGCGAGGTCGTAGTTGGCAGCGATGGCATCCATCTGTAGATATATGTAATTAAGGAAGAACCACCTGACCATCTTTGACTCAATGTCATCAAGTACGCTCTTCGCCTCATATGGCGAACAACCCTCCGTGAGGTTTGGCTGACCAGTACACCAGAATGACACCTCGTCAGCTGTGGCATAGTCTGTGACAGGCAAAGGACAAATGGATTTGTCACGTTCAAATGTCTCGGTGAAGGTGTAATCCGTATAGAACCACTTGAAACTTTTCGCCAGACTTGCCTTTGATGACTGTTCGCCATTGAGAGCCTTGATGTCTGTATGGAGGTCGCTCACGTTCTCGTACTTCCTACTTGCATAGACACGTACGGTATCTTCCACACTCATCCTGTCCTTCTTGGCAAAAGCCTTGATGCTGTCATAAGTTGCCGATGACATAGGATAAGGATGGCGTTCGTCACTACCCTTTATGCCCCAAGTCTTAGTCCACTTAGCATCGATGCCAAGACCGTTGCCAAGGTGGAGGCTATCCTCGTTCTTCAACATCTGTTCTGAAGCACGAAAACAGATCTCTCGTTCACAAGAACCATCTTCGTTTACAACCGTCGTAAGTTGTACGTCATTACTGCAAGATGCAAGGAGCATCATTACACTTACAGCTATCATATAATATTTGTTCATAGTCTTACAGTTTTTTAGTTCAAGCCAAAGATAGCTTGAGACATGTTAGAAGATTCGTTTTATCTCTGAAAGGCGGATGCCCGACTGCTTATGCTTTTTTAACTGAAGAACGAAATCATGCGGAGTCTTGCACTTATTGTAGTCTGTTGAGTTCATCTGTACAAACCTTGCATTGCTCTCATTAAGATAAGCCACCGAAGTCGTTTCTGCCGTATGCATCTGCACGAACAATCCTATGAGTAGCATAGCTGCCACGGACGACACGACACGGATGGCGATGACGATCGGAGAAATACCCCTGCCTTGTACCTTCCTTGTCTCTGCCTTGCCAACAGAAGGCGTGATGTCTGGAAGCTGTGAAATTATCTCGTCGGCAAAAGCCTCTTCGTCCGAAATCTTCACCTGTTGGCGCAGCATCCTTTGGCAGAAGTCATCCACCAAGTCACGTTTTTCCGTCACAACAGCCTCGATGTCGTTCTGTCTCTGAACACGTGCAAGCTGCATGAAGTCGAGGTCAACGTCATTCTTATCCTCTTTTCTGTTTAATGTTACTTTATACATACCCAAGTTTTGTTAATCGTTCACGAATGGTTTTCTTAGCATAATAGAGGTTGCTCTTTACCTGCGTGGCATCCATGCCCGCTATAACCTCTATCTCTGATGAGTCAAGTCCCTCAAACTGGCTGAGGGTAAACACCAGCTGCTGTTTCTCACTCAATCCCTGTGCAATGACACGCACGAGAGATACGAAGTCCTTGTTCTCAAGTTGGCGTTGGGAATCACTCTCCGACAGATACTGACGTATGAAAGCCTCATCCTCTGGCAATGGTTGTTGTCGTTTGGAAACCTTCAGCCGGTCGAGACAGAGATGCGAAGTAATGGTATAAAGCCATGTGGACAGACGGCTACGCTCATCGTACAAGTGCATGTTCACCCATGCCTTGATGAAGGCTTCCTGCACGACATCCTTGGCATCCTCTTCATCGGCAAGCATCTTCAGAGCCAATGACAAGAGCATCCGCTGGTAGCGCATCACCACGACTCGAAAAGCAGTCTTGTCGCCTTCCCGACATCGTTGTATTATGTCTTTCTCTTCTGTTTGCATATTAGTTTTGTTTTTTCTCAACTCGAGTTACAACCATTATACGATTGGAATGATTAAAAGTAAAATGAGCCATGCACTTTTTTTCATGGAACGCACGAAGATAGGCATTATTAACGAACCGACAAGCACGTTTTATGTCAAATTATTTGACGTTGAGTGTAAAAATTATTGACACTCGTCTGTTTACCGAGACAAGAGACAGTAAAATCAATGCATTTGACTTACCTTTGCAGCGATAAAAATAAGGTAATAAAGAAAAAACGACGGAATTAGGTAACGGAATTCCTTTACGATGCAAAACAAAAGATGAAAACAAGACTATTGCTACTTACTGCCTGCATGGGCGTAGGAACGGCTGTCAACGCAGAGGAACAAAATGACAGCACAGAAAAAACAGATAACCTCAACGAAGTAGTTGTAACAGCAACAAACTCTGCAATCCAGAGACTCAATGAAGTACAGATAGGGGTAGAAAAGATTGACATTAAGAAGATGACACAGGTTCCTGTACTCTTCGGCGAAAAAGATATAATCAAGTCGCTACAGATGCTTCCGGGAGTCAAGTCTGACGGCGAAGGCTCATGTGGTTTCCAAGTGAGAGGAGGTACATCTGCCCAAAACCTTGTACTTGTTGACAACACGCCAATGTACAACACGGGACACCTCGTGGGCCTTTTTTCAGCTTTCAACGACGAAGCACTACAGACTGCTGCACTCTACAAGGGACAGATACCTGCAAAATTCGGAGGAGCAACATCATCCGTACTCGACATCACAACCAAAGCTGGTGACATGTATGATTGGCACGGAGGAGTAAGCGTAGGATTATTGGCAAGCAAGGTATTCATTGAAGGTCCTATTGCCGAAGACAAAGCGAGTTTCTTGCTCACAGCACGCAGGTCATATATGGACTTTTTCCTCAAGGCTTCCCCACAGTACAAGGACAACACGTTGAACTTCTACGATATCAACTATCGTGCCGACATCAACGCATCTCCCAAGAACAAATTATTCGTATCATTCTATTATGGCAGGGACAACATGGCTGTTGACGACCTGATGGAAATGCATTGGGGTAACACCACCCTCACTGGAGGATGGAAGCACCTTGCCAATAACAACCTGCGATTCAACACAACGCTTGCATATAGTTTTTACGGAAGCAACATGGGCTACTTCGTGTCAGACAAGAACTATGTGTTTGATGCCCACATACGACAAGGAATCCTGCGCGAAGATATAGACTGGCGACCAAACCCAAATCATGCCGTGTCAGCAGGAGTGCAAGCAGCATATCAGGATGTTCTCTCAGCAGAATGGGACTGTATGGCACTGCATGAAAAGAACAATCGCTCCAAATGGGATATCAACACATGGATAAACGACGACTGGAAAATATGCCGTGCACTTGAGGTTTCCGCAGGAATACGCTACGACCACTTTGGCATATACGACAACCTTGAGCCACGTGCAAGCATGAAGGTTAACATCAATAGGTGCCATAACATCAAAGCTGGCTACAGCCGTACCACACAGAACATACACGCCATACGCAACTCAAGCATGTCCATGCCAATGGACAGATACACGGTGAGTACATCCTTCGTCAAGCCAGAGAAAGCAGACCAAGTGAGCCTCGGCTACTTCGGAATGACAGAAAATGAGAACTACGACTTCAGCATTGAAGGCTACTACAAATGGGTACGTGACATCTACGACTTCAAGGATGGAAAGAACTACGCTTCCGACATTGAGATAGAGAACATCATCCTCGGCGGCAAGGGACGTGCTTACGGACTGGAATTCTGTATGCATAAGAACAACGGAACGCTCACAGGATGGATTTCTTACACACTCTCTTGGAGCAAGAACAAGATTGACGGAATAAATAACGGCAACTGGTACACAGCCAACAACGACCGCCGTCACGACATCAACGCAGTGGCGATGAAGAAGCTTAACAAGAATTGGGACTTGTCAGCATCATTCATATATACGTCAGGTCAGGCTCTCACAGCACCAAGTGCCAAGTATAAGATTGACGGAACAACAACCGTTTACTATGCAGAGCGCAACGGCTATCGTGCACCAGCCTGCCATCATCTCGACATTAGTGCAGTACACACAAAGCGAACAAAGAAGAATGAACAGCAATGGACATTCGGCATATATAACATATACAACAGGGAGAACCCATACGTCATAACATTCACGGAGGACAAGAGTAAAGCCACAAACATCAGTGCAAAACAAACTGCGCTCTTCGGATTGATACCTTTCGTCTCATTCAGCGTGAAGTATTAAAACAACAACCCAACGGCCCCCTCCCGACCTCCCCTAAGGGAGGAGAAGGAAGTTGCCGTTATGGACAAGCTCCTCAGGAGGGGGCCAAATAAGCAAACAATGAAAAAGATAACATACACAATCATAGCTGTGGGCATGGTACTGCTCACATCATGCGAAAAGGAACTTGATTTCGACTACAACACCATAGACCCACTATATGTGGTAGAAGCAAACATAACCGCAGATGGAGCGGTAGCGAAACTGTCACAGACACTCGATGTCACAGACACCCTTTGGAACAAGGACGTCTCAAACGCATCAGTCACAATCACTGGTGAAGACGGTACAAGCTTCGTTCTCCATCACGACAGCGCAGGTATATATTCATCCAAGGAAGCCAGAGGCATCCCCGGAGTGAAATACACAATACATGTAGATATCAACGGTTATGTGACAGAATCGACATCAGTAATGCAGGAAGAATTCACTATCAGCGACAACTATTTATACAAGATTGTAATGATGTCAGAAGATGTCTATGGAGTACGTGTTGACGTGAAAGACGAAGGCACCAAGGAAAACTATTACTACACGCTCGTCACCAGAAACGGAGAACCATACAAATGGATGATAACAGACAACAGAGGTCAGTACGGTAAAACGGAAATAGACATTGGCTGTTTCATTGACTCAGACATGGAGGATCACAAAGAGGACATCCTTGAGGAGGGCGACCTTATCGACATAGAAGTACGCAAGGTTGACCGCAAGATATACGACTACTACTGGTCACGTGCCATCGGATTAGACAATTATTCCAATCCGCTCCGTGACTTCACCCATAATACTCTCGGATACTTCTCTGCTTGCAGCAGAATCAAACTTCCGACCATAACATACCACAAGGACGAAGTGGAATATCTGGACGCAAGAAACAAGAAATAAAACAAAGAAGAACAAACGACCAGACAAAGGGTGCATCATCAGTCTCCTACGACTCTTGATGCACCCTTTTATTATATTTTATCTGAACATCGTCACAAGTATCCTTTACAACTTTATTCCATTCAAGATTCTGCCACTGTTTATACCAAGCCGGCGAGCAGAGAAGAAGTCGTTGCATTGCGTGTAGGTACAGATGCCTGAGAGTGTAATACTGTCTTCACGCAATCCTGCATCCTGTAACTGAAGCTTGTTGCAGAGTGGAAGGTCGATGTGCCATTTGGTTCCCACACCGGAACTAACAGGATAGCGTTTGGCAATTAGGTTCATATCAAACCCTGCGTTGTAAAACGCATCATATACTTCATCGCCCACCTCAAAGGCATCGAGTGAGATACCTGGACCTATGACAGCATGGCAATCGGACGGATTGGTGCCGTAAGCCTTGTGCATTACACGTAGATTGTCCTCCACTATGCGCTTTACCGTTCCTCGCCAACCAGCATGAACGGCAGATACGGCTTTGTGTACATCATCATAGATAAGGATTGGGATGCAATCAGCAGTCGAAACGCACACACAAGTGTCTGGAAGGTTTGTGCACACGGCATCTATGCCTTCGAGACGTTCTGTCCTTGCGGATAACGAAAGAGAGAAGAAGTCATTATCGATAACGAGTGTGCGTATGTCGTGAGTCTGGTGAGGCACGATAAGGTGGTCGTTGTCAATACCGAGTTCACGACAGAGTAACGAGCGGTTTGTCTCAACA
>JAGCWG010000019.1 GCA_017961965.1 Bacteroidaceae bacterium
TGATCTAGCTGAATAGGAGGACGGGTAGTCCTGCTCCTATGGCAAATAGGGGAGGGAGCATGACTCCAGCTTCACTCTTAATGGCGAGAGGAAGGAGTATTCCGAAAAAGAAGATTGCACTTTCAGGACAGAAGGCAAGGGCAAGGGTCATTCCGAGTATGAGTGAACCTAAGGGACCGTTGCGCTTGATAAGCTTGCCACAGTTGTGGCAGTCCTCTCCGTGGTGCTCATGATGATGGAAGGCACGGAACAAGAGAAACAAGCCTATTGCTATGAGAGCATATGGCAAAACAACCTCACCATAGCTGAGTATGGTGCTTACTCCGTTGAGGTTGCTTCCTCCGCCTGTGAGGCACATCAATATCCATCCAAGGAGTGTGTATGTGATGGTACGTCCAAGTACATACTCCAGTCCTTGCTTACCAGAACGGTTGAGGTAGGTAAGAGCTGAGATATTGATTGACAACTGGCATGGGTTGAAGGCTACGAGTATGCCTAAAACCAATGCAGTCAACAGAGGTATGTCCGTTGACTGCATAAGTGAGTTTGTTATGTCCTGAAGGTTCATTATTTTGAGTTGTGAGTTATGCCCCCCGAAGGGCTCAACGAAGTTAATAATGAGTTATGAGTTGTGGATATAAGTTATGAATTATAAGTTGTGAGTTAGAATAACTCTTTACACTAACTCATAACTCATACCCCATAACTCATACCTCAAAAGTTCTTTTTATGAGCAGAGCATCAGGATGATGACCTGTGCCGTGATGATTCTGAGGAACATTGACAATGGATATACTGTAGAGTAACCTACAGATGGACTACCATTGTTGGCTGTTGCCTGAGAGAATGCAAGTGCTGGTGGGTCTGTTGTAGCACCTGAAATGATACCCATAAGGAGGAAGTAGTTCATGTGCCATTTGACGCGAGCAAATACGCCCATGATGAGAAGTGGTATTACTGTGATGAGGAATCCCATCCATACATAGTGAATACCTCCGTTCATTACTGTATCTACGAAGTTGCCTCCTGCCTTGATACCGACGCTTGCAAGGAAAAGCACAAGACCGATATCACGTATCATGAGTGATGCGGAGTTGGTTGTGTATGCAACGAGCTTGAGCTTGAATCCGAATCGTCCGAGGAGGATTGCGATGACAAGTGGACCGCCTGCAAGACCGTGCTTGACTGGCATTGACATTCCTGGGATGCTGATAGGGAGCATACCGAAGATGATACCGATGAGTATTCCCACGAAGAGTGTGAGGAGGTTTGGCTTGTCAAGTTGCTGTTTCTGGTCACCCAGTACGTTTGCGAATCTATCAACAGAGTCCTGTGGGCCTACTACCACCACGCTGTCACCTACCTGAAGGATGGTGCTTGGGCTAGCGAAGATTTCCATACCGGAACGGAATATACGTGTTACGTTCACTCCGTGCATAGAACTTGGGTGGAAGCTACCGAGGGTGCGTCCGTTTACTTCGTTCTTTGTCACGAGTACCTGACGTGATTCCATTGGGAGGTCTTGGTCTTCCCAGTCAACCTCTACCACGCTACCGATGAATGCTACGATAGCGTCTGCATCTTCCTCTGCACATACGATATATAGCTTGTCGCCCTCTTCGAGGATTGTGTCTCTCTTTGGAACGATAACGTGACCGTCGTGTAGCATACGTGTGCATACGAAGTCGCGTCCGATGAATTTCCTTACCTCAAGAATGCTCTTACCGTTGATGGCGTTATTGTTTACCTCAACGTGCATAAGGTGTGGCTTCATCGCTGCATTCTTCTTGTTCTTCTTATTGAAGTGATCTTCCTCTGCTTGGAAGTTAATCTTGAAGAATATGCGGATAAGTATGATTGAAAGTATGATACCTACTACACCGAGAGGGTAGGCGCAGGCATATCCATTTGCAATGACAGGTATCTCGCCTCCGAAGGTATCAGGGTGCATTGTGTGTATCTGGTCGAGTGCAGCATTTGCAGCACCAAGTCCAGGAGTGTTTGTAATGGCACCACAAAGAGTACCGACCATCATAGGAAGATTGTCAGCCGCTGGGATGAAGTTGCGGAGTCCATAATAGAGAGCAAGCATCACAACAATATTTAGAAGAACGATACCTGCTGCAATACCATTGGCTTTTACTCCACCTTGCTTGAAACTTGTGAAGAATGACGGACCTACCTGAAGTCCGATTGAGAACACAAAGAGAATAAGTCCAAAGTCCTGAACGAAGTTGAGTACTTCAAGGTTCTCGGTCACGTCGAATCTCTGGAGAATGTCGCCTACTAGGATTCCGACGAAGAGAATCCATGTGACACCGAGTGAGATTCCGCCAATCTTAACTTTATTACCTAAAAACACACCGAGCGCAATAACGAGGGAGTATAGTATTACTGTGTGCGCTACTCCTCCACCGCTCAATAATAAGTCAGCTAACCACTGCATATTATTCTTTTTTAAAATATTTTATATAAAAATGTCTGTGCAAAGGTATTACTTTTTATCCGTTTTGATATTCTTCAATGTGAAGTTTTCCACATATTCAGGATTTAAATCAATATTTCTTCCTGTTATGGACAAGTTTTCAAACGTAAAGTTGCTGAGGTGATACTGGTCTTCCTGTGGCTTCACGTTGAAGAAAACATTGCACTCGAAGGTGATATTTCGCATTGTGATATGGTCGGAATAGGACATAGGAGTGTCCTTGCGTCCCTTGAGGTCATAGAACTGTGTCCATGGTGCCACAAGGATGAAGTTCTTTCCGTTTCCGACGATGTCTTCCACTGTGATGTATTCGTATCTCTGTGGTGTGTCAGGTCGCATCTTCAGCCATAGTAGGTTGTTGGCTTCTTTCACTTTGATACGACGGAGTATGATGTTGTGGTCATACACGCTTTCGCTTCCGAGTGTAAGACAGCCGTGGCTGAAACCGTACTCGCAATCCTCGATGAGTATGTTCTCGTTGCCTCCGTCGCCTTCTATCTCTGGAAACTTCTTGAGGTCAATATCCTTGTAGTTTGTACGGAAAGCATCAGCGTATGGACCTTTGCCTCCCTTGATGGCAATGGCATCGTCGTTTACACTCATGAAACAGTCCTTCACAAGTATGTTCTTAACTACGTCAAGGTCTATGGCGTCCGTAGATGGCGCCTTGACAGGCTTGGCTGGTGAATAGATGTGAAGGCGAAGCAGTTTCACGTTCTCTGAGTTATAGATATGTGTTGTCCAGAATGCAGAGTTGTGTAGTTTTACTCCGTCAATCTGTACATTCTTGCAGTTGCTCACATACACGAGACGGGGACGCTGTTCGTCCTTGTTTGTACATTTAGGATTCCATGAACGACGTTCCCAGAAGTGTTTCCAGTATGTGAATCCGTTGCCGTCAATCGTTCCCTTGCCTGATATTGTGAAACCGTCCAATCCGTCTGCATTGATAAGGGCAGAGTAGTAGAGGCACGTTTCACCCTCAATCCTCGTCTTGAGGATAGGGTAGTCGCTTGGGTCGTTGCTTCCGAGAATCATACCTCCATCATTAATGTGGAGATGCACACCTTGACGGAAGAACAATGCTCCTGTCAGGTATGTACCTTCGGGTACTATGACAACACCGCCACCATCGTTTGCAATCATGTCAATGAGTGACTGAAACTCCTTAGTGTGTATTCTTCCGTCATTAACTACTCCGTAGTCCGTTATGCGGTATTGTTTTCCCAGTTTACTCAAATCAACAGGTGTCGTTTCCTTAAACCATGCTGATATCTCTGTTCCGTCTGGCCAAAGGTCTTTGCTTACCTTTTTGCCAAAAGTTGGCACACACCCGAAGGTGAGTGCCAACATAATGATGATTATTCTAATCATAATATATATCTATGATTTTTTTATTTCCACGCAGGCAAAGTGAAGTACCAGTTTTTCTGGTTTTGCAACTTAGAGTAGAGATTTGCATCGAAGCCAGGGATAGCAGGGCTGTTCTTTGTTGCCTGCTTTGAGTTACGGTTTGCAATCTTCTTGGCAAGCCACTCTGTACCCTTGTAACCTGACTTGTTCTTGTGCTCTGCTACACGAACGAGGTCATAGAAGCGGTTACCTTCAAATGCTGTTTCGAGAGCAAGCTCATCAACGATGACATCCTCAATGGCATTGATAATATCGTCTTCGGTAGCATTTTCAAATTTCTTACCGTCGAGTTTTCTTTCTATCATTGCCTTGTAATCATAGAAGACAGTGTCACGACGACCAGAGATGTTGGTGGTAATATAGTCGCCATCCTTGCCCCATTCTTTAGCACTTGCTGAACTTGATGTTTCCAAATATCCAAAACCTCCACCTCGTGCATGAATACCGTAGGTTTCCTGCCATACATCATCCGTAAATGAGAATTTAGAAAGGAACTTCTGAAGTTTCAGAGTATCTGTCACATAATACATAGACTCAATACTATTATATGTAAGTTCTCTTTGTGTGTATGTATTTGCAGTGTAACCAGTCAGACTTCCTGTGACTTTAACCAGTTCTCCGTCTTCCTTTTTATATCTATCCTTTGTAGCTGAATCATAGAAGATAGTATCATTGTCCTCGTTTGTCCAGATTGCATAATCTACGCCATTGATGTTTTTGGTAACATTTTTTGTTACATCCTCAACAGAAGGAAGTGTAAATTTGTTCAAACCATCTTTGAGAATTGCAAATGCAAACTCTGGATATCCAGCACGGTTGAGTGCCTCTGCGAGGCGAAGCCAGATAAGTGTCTTACGATATATAGGAATACAATAGTAATATTGATCTAAGTCTGCGACTTTTGCACAGAGTTTATACAAGTCTTTCTCATAATACACACTCTTGTAAGAATAGTTCTCTCTTGCATCAGCTTGTTCGTAATATCTTGCAATTTTATTTTCACTTGAACTAGAGATGCCATAGTATGTTACGTATTGCTGGGAGAGGTTTACATTATCGAATGCGTATGATGGGTAGTACTGACGCTTATAAGTCGGATTAACCATGATAGCACCTCCTGCAGAGTAATCTCTGCTGGTTTCATTTCCTTGTTCATCCAGGTGGATTGTGATAATAGTTGATTGACTTGATGATGGATTATAGCCAAACACTTCTGCCACACGAGGTAACATCTTTCCAATTCCTGCGTTTGCAGATCCTGGAATAAGGGTGATTATCTCATTCTCTTCTGAGTAACCATATTCTGTTGTGAAACCATCCCATCTTTTTTCGCTTGGTCTGTATAGATATCCAGATGCAGCCTCTGGCGACTCAATCATCGTGCAATAACTCTTAATGAGAGGATTCTTCTCTTTTCTGAGGAAAGAATAGTAATAGAATGCAGCATTCTCATAGTCGGACTTGCTTGAGCCACGGAGAAGGTATGCATCACCGAGTACAAGACGGATTGGGATAAAACAATTACGTGCAGAAACATCTGTAGCTCCGTTGTTCCATTTGCCCCATGGCTCATTTGTCTTTCCATACGAAGGATAGTTAATGTCAACCATGTTTGCAAGTCCATCCTCAAGGAGTTTATCAATGAGGTTGTCCTTGTTTACAAGATTATGAGAATAGTCAAAGTTCTTGATTACATCAAGGTTCTTGACTGGCTCTGTGATGTATGGTACTTCCTTATAGTTCTTAACAAGCTGGAGATATGCCCATGCTCTGATTGCCTTGACTTGAGTGTATTCAGGAATCATGTATTTTACATTTGCACGGACAGTACTTGTGTCACAGTTATAGATGTAAAAGTTACAGTTGTTGATTACATTATAGTAATCGCTAACGCAGAGCATTGAACATGACTGATCCTTTGGATTTTCAAAGTTGCTGATAGCATGGAGTGTATCAGTAGCGTATTCGCTTGATGAAACGAGGTCACCACGAATCTCTCCAAGGACAATCTGACGTTCTGCGACATCCTGCATTGCACGCATGATGCCGAGGTATGAGTAGAGAGTGTCGTTAGCATTGATATATGCTTTGTCACCAGTATCTACTGTCATCATGTCTTCGCAAGATGTCATACCCATTCCGAGGACAAGACAACCGCAAAGAGTAATATTTTTGATGATATTCTTCATTGTTTATATTTTTAAATATTTTATTTTTGTAGTAAAAGGAATTAAAGAGGAGTTAAAAGGAGTAAAAAGACGATAGTTTTCTGAAATATCAATAAGAATATTTGTTATTGTCTTCGTCTTTTTTAATTGACATATATTGTCATAAATATGGATTATGACATTCGTCTTTTTACTCCATTTTAATACTTTTTACTTCTTTTACTTCTTTATGGCGTATTATACAACTTTAGAAGTTAATCTTAA
>JAGCWG010000223.1 GCA_017961965.1 Bacteroidaceae bacterium
TAACTACAAGCTAAACTTGAATACTCTTTATTACCAAGGCACTATTGGTTCCTCCGAATCCAAAGCTGTTGCTAAGGATGGTGCTGACCTCTGTATCTATAGCCTTTGTGGCAAGGTTCAGGTGCTCGGAATATTCATCTGGATTTTCGAAGTTGATGTTAGGCGCAACAAAATTGTTGTGCATCATAATCAAGGAATATACAGCCTCACTCGCTCCAGCCATCCAACACTCGTGTCCAGTCATGCCCTTTGTGGAACTAATCAATGCTCGATGTCCGCGGAACATACGATCCAAGGCTATTGCCTCAAACATGTCACCTTGATGGGTACTTGTGGCATGGGCATTGATGTAGTCGATATCGTCAATACCGACATTGGCGTCTGCCATTGCACGTGACATGGCAATCTCACAGCCCACGTCGCTTGGCTGACTGATACCACCGCCATTGCTTGAGAAGCCATAGCCAACCACCTCTCCGAGAATCTTTGCACCACGCTTCACAGCGTGCTCGTAGTCCTCGAGGACAAGTGCGGCTGCACCACCGCTTGGGATGAGTCCGTCACGGTCGCGGTCAAACGGACGGCTCGCCTTTGTTGGCTCGTCCATCCTCTTTGAGAATGCGTTCAGGGCATCGAAGCTTGCCATTGAATAGTAATTTGTCTCCTGTGCACCGCCTACAAGTACAAGGTCCTGAAGACCCTGCTTGATCATCATGTAGCCAAGACCGATGGAATGGCTTCCGCTTGCACAGGCAGAACTTACCGTGAAGTTCACACCCCTGAGATGGAAGATGGTGCTGAGGTTCATGTTGACGGTTGAGTTCATCGACTGGAAGATATAACCGCTACCCATCAACTGGGTGTCATGCTTCTCCTCCATAATCTTCGCAGCCTCAATCACAGGCTTTGCCGAAGAGTCGTTGCCGAAGATAACGCCACACTCATTGGCATTGAGGTAATCCTGCGAGATACCAGCCATGTCGAAAGCCTGCTTACTTGCCATGTATGCATACTCAGCCTCTTCGCTCATGCCTGTTCGCAGACGACGGTCAATGACACCCTTGAGGGCTGGTTTCTCCACAACACCAGTAAGTCCGGATTGGTATCCGTACTTCAATCTGTCATTGTCAAGTATGATTCCCGACTTACCGTGATAAAGCGAATCCTTGACTGTCTCAATATCTGTGCCAAGGCATGACCATATACCCATGCCCGTTATTACTACTCTTCCCATATCTTATGTGTAAAGTCCACCATTTATTGAAATAACCTCTCCCGTGATGTATGATGCTGCATCTGAAAGGAGGAAGCCAACGAGGTCGGCAACCTCCTTAGGAGTACCGAACCTGTTCATCGGAACAAGCTTCTTGAGCTCATCCACAGGAAGCTCCTTCGTCATGTCTGACTCTATGAATCCAGGAGCCACAGCATTCACTGTTACATTACGCGATGCCACCTCTTGTGCTAAGGCCTTTGTCGCACCTATCAGGGCTGCCTTTGCCGCACTATAGTTAGTTTGTCCGGGCATACCCTTAATGCCTGACAACGAAGCCATATTGACTATCTTTCCACCATGCTTACGCATCATCATCTTAGTGATAAGACGACGTGTGACATAGTAGAAACCATTAAGTGATGTATTGATAACTGAATTCCAATCGTCAAGTGGCATCATGAACATTACGTTGTCATGACGAACGCCGGCGTTGTTTACCAGATAAGCGATATAGTCATCTGGATGGTTTGTCTCCCATTGGTCAATGGCAGCATCCACCTCTTCCACGTTCCCCACATTGAATTGAAGTAACTCCGCAGAACCGCCAACTTCCTCTATTTGAGTTAAAGTCTCTTTTGCGGCATCAACATTATTCTGATAGTTGATAATTACTGGAATGCCCATTTGTGCTATCTTGATAGCACAAGCCTTGCCTATACCTCTGGATGCACCAGTAACAAGAGCATATTTCATATAGTATTTTTTGTGCAAATATAACTATATTTTACAACATGTATGATAATCTCATTCTTTTTTTTGACTAATGTTGATACATTTGTGTATGCGTGAATTGTATGTAACAAAGGAACTCTTAAATAAAGAACTCTACTTTTGTTCAAACATTGTGAAAAATTGTGCTTCAGCAGCTGGAATAGTTGCTGGGATATTTGCATGTTTCAAAGAAATGTGTAACAATACTTAATGTAGCTAAACACTTTTTAAGGATATAAAGCCGTGATACGGACTCCTGTGGAGGCTGTGTCACGGCTTTTCGTGTATATACACGTGCGGTCTCATTCTGTATAAAAATATTCTTTCATTTAACAAATACTGGGGTATAGATACCAGTGTCACCTGATGGACTTAGGGATGAATCGAATGATGTCCATGGGGATACCGTGAAGATGCGATGCAGATGGTCGCAGTAGTATGAGAGACTTACGTTTACATTCAGATTGTCGGAGCCGACAATCATGAAGAAATGCCATCTGCCATCCACCTTGTAAGGTGTGGAGACAGCACGTACCTCACCGTCAATGGTTGCACACATCATATCTGCTTCTGAAGCATACGGAGTAAGCTTATCCTGCAAGGTCACTTCGACACACATCAGTTGTTCCAGAATGTCATAGTTCGGTGCCTGCCATTCTGGACGTACATCCGTACCCACAGGTATTGTACTGTCGTCATCGTCAGATGAACAACCCCATGCCATGAGAGCAAAAGCAATAATTGCAA
>JAGCWG010000224.1 GCA_017961965.1 Bacteroidaceae bacterium
AATGAGCAATTAGTAATATGCCATTCAGATTAGAACGCAAATGATAGACATGCTTTTATTCATTGCGAATTACTCACTACTTATTACAAAACATACAAGGGACGTGTCAGTAATGGCATGTCCTTTTTTTGTTTGGCTGAAATCTCTTGTTAAATGCTAAATTAATGGTGTTTTAACACTGCTTAAACAGCGTAAATGCACCGTTAAATGAAACGTAACCAAAATATCGGAGCGCACTAATAACACAAAGGAGCGCACCAATTTTGCAACTGGTGCGCTCCATCATAAACGAGCGTTATTTGTTTCCACAGACCACAGGGGCTGCGGAATATGTTGTTTACTTAGATATCTTTACTGAAGTGTGTTTACCATCCTCATTTACGATATTAAGTACATAAATGCCCTTGAGGTTTTGAGCTGCAAATGTTGTCTTTACGTTTGCCATTGGGCAAGTGAAGTGAGCAACAACCATACCTGACATATTAGTAACATCAACATTGACGATGTCGTCGGAAGCAATACCCTCAATGGCGTTGTATATTTCCTCGTTGCAACGTATGTAGAGAATACCGTTCTTGATGTCTGATGTGTCCCAATAGTTCCATGCTGGAAGCTCAGGAAGTTCAAAGTTTACATTACCTACGTTTGCAGTCTTGACCTCAGTCCAAAGAATGAACTTGTCCGGAGAAGCAGGGTCTGTTGTTGGAACAAAGCCATCGTACAATGTAGGAGCTATAGTTGCACCATCTGTAAACTTGAGGGTACTGATAGCTGTGATGTAAGCATTGTTTGGAGTGGTTGTTGTAGTACCTTTGCGGAGACCAAGAATGAGACGTGACTTAGCACCGAATGTGACAGCCTTGTTGTTGAAGTGTGTGAAACCAGATATTGCTATGGCATTTGAACCAACCTGAAGTCCTCCATTGATTGTAAACGAGCTATTAGTCATAGGAACTGAGGCTGATTTTGACACGCAAAGGAGGAATCCGTTAGCACCAACGGTAAGAGAGCCTGTACCAAGTGTAGAACCAGACTTAACCTGCAGTGTTCCAGCATCTACAGACACAGCACCTGTTGTAGTCCATACGCCAGATGTTGTCATCCTACCTGTACCCATCTTTGTGAACTTATCGCTTCCTACCACCTTACCATCGAATGTGAAGTTGGCATCGTTACCTACCTGCCATGTGTTGGCACCTACGGAAGTGCCGTTAGAGAATGCGCATGAGCCACCAAGTTCACCAGTACCTGTTACGTTACCGATACGGAGAGTCTTGCCTGAGTTCTGAACGTAACGGCTTGCAGGGATATTGAGTGTCCACATGTCACCACCATTTGATGTGTCGAATGTGAAGCGTCCGTCAGCAGCATATGTTGCCTGTGGTACGAGTGTTCCCTCAAAGTTCTTGAGGTTAAGCTGTATTGGAGTACGTGTAGCATAGTAGTTGCTACCCTTCTCTGTTGCACAATATACAGTAATCTGACCTGTACCCGTGAGAACGAGGTTTGTTGTCGTACGGTTGATTGTTGTAAGGTTTGCCTTAGCCTTATCTGCTACGAAGATTGGAGTAGTGAGGAAACCAGTACCTGTAAGTGATGCTGTTCCCTGAAGTTCAATCTTGCTTGCCACCTTGTTGCCTGCATCAACAGTACCAGCTGTAGCTACGAGAGTGCCGAGTGAAGACGTTGAGTTGATGATGAGCCATCCGCTACCTTTCTTTGTAAGTTTAGTTCCGCTGAACGCAGCATCCATCTTAAACTCACCGTTGTTTTCAATCACACCACCGTTTTCGCCTATCATCTTCATTGGTGAGCCCTGTTCAACAGCTGATGAGTTGCGGAGCACAGCACCATTCTCCATTGTGAAGAGGTTGGCGTTAGTAGTGACACCTCCGAGGTTACCAACCTCGCTATACTGGTTAGAAAGAAGACTAACAACTGTCACTCCACCCTTGAGGTAGTTACCTCCAGTGTAAGTGTTCTTACCTGCCATCGTTACAGTACCAGTACCGTTGTTTGTGAACTTAGTTGCACCAACGATAGCGCCTGTACCAGAAATAGTATAATTTGAAGAGCCATTGAACTCCATAGAAGCAGGAGAAAGTTCGCCATTGACAGAAACCGTCGTTGTCTTTGCACCATCTGTAAAGAGAACGTTATCCTCAGAAACGAATGTTGCTGGCTCGTTCTCTATTGTAAAGTTTTCTGTCTCTGCCAAATCCCAGATAGAGTTCTTAGCACCAGTCCATACTACTGAGCCGGCATCGCGCAAGCCCTGTACCTCAAGCACGAGATTACCGTCTTCTACATATAGTCTCTTCTTGCTTGTTGCAATACCTTCAAGGATAATGTTTGAAACACTTGAGCCTGTAGCAAGTTCACCAATCTGACCGAGGATGTACTTACCTGGAGCAATTTTATCCTCGCCAGCAGCAAGGTGAGGAACAATCACCAATACAGGGGAAAGGTATTTAGGACCACCCTGTGTCCATACTGTTCCTGTCTTGCGCTCTATGCTGAGATACTTAGCGTTTATCTTATCTGATGCAAGACCATCAGAGTAGATGTCGATAACGAGTCTTGAACCGAAACCGAGGGCAAGGGAATCTGTAGTGATAGTTCCCAATGAGTTCTCATCGCCTGGGCAGATTTCACTTGCATAGTCTGCCTTGATTGAACGGAACTCACCACCGTTGGAGTTGAGACGAACGAAGCGGTTGAGCCAGAGGGTAGAGTTCTTGAGCGTACCATCAAAGTCGAGAGTACCTGCCCAGATGTTTGTTGCACCTGTATGCTTGAAGTCCTTATTTGGCAACTTGAGTTTACCGTCACCCTGCTTTACGAGCATAGCATCGCCATCGAGATAACCGTCTGTAACCTCACAAGTATAATATGTATATTTGATTGTAGCATCCTTAGCTGTATAATTTGTTCCTGCAGTACCTTGTACCCATGATGGAACATTTACAGTAAAGATATATGGCTTTGCACCATTGGCAAGACTAATCTTTGTATTACCATTCTCAAAGTGGATAGCGTGCTTACCATTGTATGATGCATCAAGAACGGCACCATTAGGAAGTTCGTCACGTCCAGTCATAGTGAGTGGTGGAGGTGCTACTGTGAGTCCCTCAAGCTTACCGATGAAGTAGCTGAGATGAGGTGGCTGGTTGTATCCACACATCTGCCATACCATTGCATTACGATACTGGTGGTCAGACCAAAGAGTAGGAATACGGTATGTAGTTGATGTTGGAGTTGAGTAGATGCGTATGTTGTTGTTAGCTGTACGCATGATGATTTCCTCACGCCAGTCACCAAGGATATCTCCCTGATAACATGGAGTACCCTTTGTATAGTTGTTTGTCATTGAGCCCTCACATGTATATATAGGAGACCAGCTACCATATTTGGCAATACAACCTTCTGTATCAGCTCCATTAAGGTAGTTGAATGTCTCGCTACAGAGGTCACCATCCCAGTAGATGCGGAAGTTAGTGTTGATACCTGTTACATCCATTCCGCTTACACGACTATAAGTCACAGAACTGATGGCGCCATCACGAGAAGAGCAACCGATACAGCCAGGGAACTGGTCTGTAAAGTTAGCCATCATGGCACGACCGTCATCGTTACCACACTCATAACGGTAATATATCTTTGATGTAGTAGCATCACGATAGTTGTTACCTGGCTGATCTTCAAGACATGTATATATCTCAAGTCCCTTTGTATATGGGTTCATATCTGAAACGTGCTGAGCATCACCATGACCGAAACCAGTTGTAGAAAGTCCCTTACCACAGTCATCAACAACCATTGAACCATATACTATCTCGTCACGTCCGTCTTCGTCAACATCAGCTACGACAAAGTTGTGGAAACCTTGCCACATCCAGTAGCCGCCTGCAGTCTGACGCCAATCCCAACGAAGATTGAGCTTATGAGTAGCTGGGTCAACATCATAAGCACGCATCTTAATCTGTGTATAGATACCACGTGCAAAGAAAATACTTGGTTTCTTACCATCAAGATAAGGAGCACCGAAGAAATGCTTTGATGAACGGTGACCATAACCATCACCCCAAGCCTTCTCTACGAGACCATCGTATGCACCACCTGCCTCAAGTTTGCTTGGGTTCTCTGAATCCTCAAGACGCTTGAGTGGATAGTCCATATAGAATGTTTTGTCTGTCAACTGATATGGCACACCTGTTTCTCCGTTTACATACACGAGATATTCTGCACCTGAGTGCATGAACCAGTTAGTACCACCTCCTGTTGCTGCACGCCAATTCTTGTTCTTGTCACCAACAACATAGGTCTTACCATCGGCAGCATGAATCTCTGTTCCATCGGCAGCACGGAAGATAGCCTCAGCCTTACCATCGCCATCCCAGTCGTAGGCAACGATGTTCTGCTCATTGTTCTGAAAGTCACCCATGTTAGGACCGCAGTTTACCCACCAGAGACGAGTGCCATCCTGCTTGAGACACTCAAAGATTGAGTATTCGTAAGTATCCACTCCATCAATCTTAGGACCGTTCTTAGGATAGCTCTGTGACATCTCACTCTGGTTGTCAAACTTCATGAGGATATCGATCTCGCCATCACCGTCAACATCGGCACAGCAAGCATCATTTGGTACGAGTGTACTCTTGATGCCCTCATGTGTAAGTTTGATTTCCTTGTAGCTCTTGCTCCATACGGAAGCTGGAGCACATTGTGGCTTTTCAACGCCACGAACCACAGCGGCAACAGTATATTTGCTGTTCACTGTACCTGTCTTGTCTGTAAAGTTTGAAACCTTGAGCGGAGTGTCATTAAGTTTCACACCATCACGATAGACATTGTACTCAACGCCATAATATTCCTCGGCATTGATACGCCAGTTGATGTAAACACCACTTGAAACCTTCATGGCAATAAGTCCACGATCAAGCTTATCTGTCGTTCTCTGTGCAAATGCACTTCCTGAAAACAACATAGAGCAAGCAAAAACAACTATAAATGTCATTACTTTACTCACTTTCTGTCCATTTGTGTTCATTAAGATAATTTTTTGTTAGTAATTAGTATAACGCTACTATTTAGTAAAGTTTTTGAATAACGCCACAAAGATAGGTATTTTTTAGGCAATAAACTAACACTATCTATTACTTTCGTCTTATTCTGTTGGATTATTGTTACATTTCTTCCCCTATGTTACATAAATAAGCCGTTTGAATGAAAGTTTTAAGTTTTAAACTCACAATAATTCCTATCAGAAACATCGAAAAATATCGATTTTGCATAAAACGCTCCTTTATTCCATATAAAAAATTGTTTTTGCAATCAATTTGTCTTTTTTTTACGAATAATTACATACTTTTGTACACAGATAACAAACAAGCCAAACATTATTGTGAAGAAACTCAAATTTTTATTTGCACTAATTATTTTTATTAGTTGCTCAAATGATAACAATTTTGAAACAACAATCCTTCCACAAAATGATGTCAAAGAAGAAAAAACAAAAATCAGAATTGGAATTCACAAAGAGATATGATTTATAACTTTACAAAAAAATAATCATGAAAACGAATACATTTATCCTTATAGCACTTTGTGCTTACGTTTTTTCTTCTTGTGAGAAGAAAGAAGTTATCGATATCGAAGACGTCAATACACCTTCAAATAACAATTACACACCTGAAGACCCTTACGGAACAATGTTTGATGGTGGGTTGTTACAAACTCTTGACATTGATGCACATCCAAGCAATTATAAATATTATAATTCTTCAAATCAAACTTTTGATGATTATTCTGTGATGGGATTGCTTGTTGAACCTGCATATTCAGAAATCGCCGTCAGAACTATTTACGATTATCTATCGACAGAAGAAGCAACGGCTTTGAATGACTCTGTGTATAACTATGGCAGAAAAAGGACATCATTCATACAACAAGCACTGAAGAACAATGCAGAAGCACGTCGCCATGCATGGGTTCCATACGGAACTGCATATATAAATGGAGACGTTGCCATAACTTGTGACAAGACATTGTTCGGGAAAGAACCTGGTGAGAACCTTGCTGAATACTTCAAGGTTAGGCAATATGCGTTGTACACAGTACGAGGTATTGAGAATCCTGTCCTCACTTATATCTTAGATGAAGATACACCAAAGAAAGTAAATGAATTCTTTACAAATGAAACTTGGACGGAATACGAATACACTATTTCTTTTGATTCAATCCCAGATGAGAAATATAATGAATTGACACTCACTATGACTATGCCACTCAAGGTGGAACATATCCATAGGTATTTCCTGTATAAAGTAAGAGGTTACGACAGGGCAATGGAAATAACATCTAAGACTATAAGCGGAAGTTTCACGGCAAGATTCAAACAATAGGCTTCAATTACAATATTAAGGTATCCATTAAGCATTTAATGGTTGTTAAACATCCGTTAAACAGGTAATAAACGATGGTGGAATGCTGTTTGACTTGCTATTGAACATAGTTAGCAAGATGAAAAATGTGGGAGAACAAAAAACGTTTATGTTGCCCCTGCACAGACGGCATTTCAGCCATATTGTCCTAAAGTTCATAGTCTCTAATGAGTCAGTACTTAGTCAGTACTTTGACTGTACTTTACTGTAAGTGTGTGTTTGACGGAAAAACCATTACTGCGCAGTATCGACTTCAACATTGCGCATTATTGAAGTCGTTACTGCGCAGTAGTATTTTTTTTCATCACCGAAAGAATGGCAAAATCGAACGAGGTAAGATGTGCAACATCATACGAGGTATGATATGACGTATCGAACGAGGATTGATGTACAATATCGAACGAGGTACGATATACAACATCGATAGTAATCGATATACAACATCGATAGTAATCAAATTTGGATGCCATTTTCAGACGGTATATAACTCCTTCTGCAGGAACAAGAAAATGGTCTATGAAAGCTCAAATTCTCGACTTCCACAAGCTTCAATTGAAAATTTACCTCGCTACCATCTCAAGCATCTCCTTACCGGTAAGCTTGTGAGAGAATTCAGTACCCTCAAGGATGTTCTCGGCGAGGGCACGCTTGCGTTCATGGAGACGAATAATCTTTTCTTCGATTGTGTTCTGTGCCACGAGATGATAGACGGTTACAGCTTGACGCTGACCGATACGGTAGGCACGGTCAGTTGCCTGCTGCTCTATGGCTGGGTTCCACCATGGGTCGAGATGGAAGACATAGTTAGCACCCGTAAGGTTAAGACCAAGTCCTCCTGCCTTGAGACTTATGATGAAAACTGGACACTCGCCCTTCTGGAAACGATTGACGAGTACCGTTCGCTGATTGACAGGTGTGCTGCCGTCGATGTACAGATACTCGATGCCTTCCTTGTCAAATGCGTCACGCACGATGCTGAGGAATGATGTGAACTGGCTGAATACGAGTGCTCGGTTTCCACCCTCGATGACATCGCTGAGGAGTTCAATGAGAGCCGTAACCTTTGAACAAGGACCTTGCCATGAAGGTTCAACAAGTTCTGCGCTACAAGAAGCCTGACGAAGACGGGTAATCTCGGCAAGGACATTTACATCCATTGACTCGTCACCAAGTTCGCGAAGCATATTCTCTGCCCTCATGCGGATGACCTCATAGATGGCACTCTCCTCGTTGCTCATCTGTATCGTTTGGTAAATCTCCGTCTTCTCAGGCAACTCCTTGAGGACGGCATTCTTTGTACGACGAAGCATGAACGGATGAACCACACGTTCGAGCATCTCCTGTCGTTCCTCGTCCTTGTCACGTTCTATAGGAATG
>JAGCWG010000225.1 GCA_017961965.1 Bacteroidaceae bacterium
CTGAAGAAAAGCAGAAAGAACTAAGAGAAAAATATCAGATTACAAAGTATCAGAAGTAATTTACAAGTTACCTAATACCCACTTTTGAGTATTTTTTCATATTATATCAGTATTGATAGTCAGAATACGGGGAAGAAGTAGTAATTTTGCAAAAAATTATGAAAATGACTCTAAAGGATTTAAAAATAGGACAGACGGGAATCATTACTGCCGTAGGCGGTAGTGGTTCCCTTCGTCAGCATTTTCTTGATATGGGTATCATTCCTCAGAATGAGGTTACGCTTATCAAATATGCTCCAATGGGTGACCCTCTGCAAGTTAGTATTCAGGGATATGAGCTTACACTTCGTCTTGCCGATGCGGCACAAATTGAGGTGAGCCGTGAATGCCTGACAAAAGAGGATGTGGAAATTCCACGTAGCAACATGCCTCACCCAGGTTTCGGAGAGACAGGTTACAGATTCCACGACCCTGCCACGGAGCACCCTCTACCAAAGGAGGAAAAGCTCACTTTTGCGCTCGTGGGTAACCAAAACTGTGGAAAGACTACCCTTTTCAACCAACTTACAGGATCAAAGCAACATGTCGGCAACTTCCCTGGTGTGACAGTTGACCGCAAGTCTGGCGAAATAAAGGGATATCCAGGCACTGAGGTGACAGACCTCCCTGGCATCTACTCTCTCTCTCCTTTTTCGGCAGAAGAGATTGTCTCACGTAAATTTGTGCTTGACGAGCGTCCAAAGGGAATAATCAACATCGTCGATTCAACTAACATCGAGCGCAACCTGTATCTCACGATGCAGTTGCTCGAGCTGGGCATACCTATGGTACTTGCCCTCAATATGATTGACGAGTTAAAAGGCAACGGAGGAACGGTGCTTATCAACGAGATGGAGCAGGCTCTCGGCATACCAGTAGTGGCAATTTCTGCCATGAAGAACGAGGGTGTGGACGAGCTTGTGGAACACGCCATACACGTTGCACGTTATCAGGAGTGTCCTCAACGTCAGGACTTCTGTAGTCAGGAGCAGAACGGCGGTGCTGTTCACCGATGCATCCATGCAATCATGCACCTTATCGAAGACCATGCACAGAGAGCCGGAATACCTGTTCGCTTCGCAGCCACGAAGCTTGTGGAAGGCGACACAATGATTGAGGAGGCACTCAAGCTCACGGAGAACGAACAGCACACCGTAGAACATATACTCCAACAGATGGAAGACGAGCGTGGCCTTGACCGTGCTGCCGCCATAGCTGATATGCGATTCCGTTTCATCAAGCAACTGTGCCAGCAGACCATTGTGAAGCCAAAGCGCAGCAAGGAACACGTGCGTTCGGAAGCAATAGACAAGGTACTTACGGGTAAATGGTTTGCTCTTCCATCGTTCCTGCTCATCATGGCTTTCATCTTCTGGTTCACGTTCAACTTTTTCGGAGCGTGGCTACAGGACTTATTGGCTGAAGCAATAGACACATTAACAGCTTACGTGGATGAATCACTCACGGCACTCAACGTGAACGAGGTTGTTCACTCCCTTGTCATTGACGGTATATTTGGAGGCGTGGGCGCAGTTCTGTCGTTCATCCCGCTTATCATAACGCTATTCTTCTTCCTCTCAATGCTGGAGGATTCCGGCTATATGGCACGAATTGCATTTGTGACCGACAAGCTGCTTCGCAGGATTGGACTATCAGGACGTAGTATAGTGCCTATGCTTATCGGCTTCGGCTGTTCCGTGCCAAGCGTCATGTCCACACGCACATTGCCATCTGAGCGTGACCGTAAACTGACAATAATGCTCACACCGTTCATGTCGTGTACGGCAAAGATTCCAATCTACACATTCTTCTGTGCAGCCTTGTTCCCACACAATGGAGCATGGGTTATCATGTCGCTGTACCTAATGGGTATCGTGGTCGGAATACTCGTCGCCCTTCTATGTAAGAGTACCATCTTCAAGGGCGAGGCAACACCATTCGTCATGGAACTACCATGCTATCGTATGCCAGTGGCAAAGAACGTAGCAATGCTTCTGTGGGATAAGACACGCGACTTCCTTCAGAAAGCATTCACAATCATCTTCCTTGCCAGCATTGTGATATGGTTCTTGCAGACATTCAATTTCCGTCTTGACGTAGTTGCAGAACAGCAAGATTCCATTCTTGCGACAATAGCTTCCACTATCACGCCGATATTCAAGCCACTTGGTTTTTGCGATTGGCGCATCACAACGGCACTCGCCTCTGGCTTCCTTGCCAAGGAGAGCGTTGTTTCCACACTTGAGGTACTATACTCAGGCACGCCTATAGACAGTATCTTCACACTTGCATCAGGCTATTCCGTTCTTGTATTCTGTCTCCTCTATGTACCATGCGTTGCAGCCATAGCATCCATCAGACGTGAACTTGGAACACGATGGGCCTTGTCAATCGTTGTCCTCCAATGTGTCATTGCATGGCTCTGTGCATTCATAATGTACAACTTAATAAGTCTATACACTACCCTATAAGGAATGTCTGCGTCAATGAATATCGACGTTTTTTCTTACGACAATTATGGCAATTGAATACAATTGCGTAACTTTGCACAAAAATATACAAGGACGTGAGAATAGATATAATTACGGTTCTACCAGAACTGATAGAGCCATTCACAAAGGAAAGTATTCTTGGCAGGGCACAGAAGAAGGGTCTTGCCGAGATTTATGTGCATAATCTTCGTGACTACACAACAGACAAGCATAAGCGAGTAGATGACTATCCATTCGGTGGTGCCGCTGGTATGCTTATCCAATGTCAGCCACTCGATGCTCTTATCTCTAAATTGAAGAAGGAACGTGACTATGACGAGATTATCTTTACCGCCCCTGATGGCGAGACGTTCAATCAATCTATGGCAAATGAACTGTCATTAAAGCAGAATCTCATTATCATCTGCGGACATTACAAGGGTATCGACTATCGTATTCGTGAGCATCTTATAACTAAGGAGGTATCCATTGGAGATTACGTACTTACTGGTGGAGAACTTGCTGCTGCCATCATGACTGATGCCATCATACGTGTTGTGCCAGGAGTGATTGGAGACGTGGAGAGTGCCTTGAGTGATTCGTTCCAAGACAATCTTCTTGAGCCACCTGTATATACACGTCCTGCGGAGTATCATCCAGTGGATAATCCAGAAGAGACATGGGGCATCCCACAGATTCTACTATCTGGTCATGAGGCAAACATCCGCAACTGGGAATACGAGCAAGCCGTAAAGAGAACTAAGGAAAGAAGACCTGACTTGCTGGAGAAATAAAAAAGCCCCACCCCAGCCCTCCCCAAGGGGAGGGAGGCAAGAAGGAGGCAGACAAAGATGTTAATTGTTAATTATTAATTGTTAATTCAAAAGTGTTCTTACCATCAGAATGGCACGAGCAGGAATTCGTGCAACTTACATGGCCACATCGTGAAACTGACTGGGCACCAATATATGAGGAAGTAGTGGAATGCTACTGCAATATGGCTCGCGAGATAGCAAAGCGTGAGCCGCTTCTCATTGTGGCACAATATCCCGAGGAAGTGAAGGAACAACTCCATGCTCACGATATCGGGTTGGATAACATCCGTATATTTGAATGCCAGACAAATGACACTTGGGCACGCGACCATGGCTTTATCTCATGCCTTGATAATGGCAAGCGTATTCTTCATGACTACCAGTTCAATGGATGGGGAATGAAGTTTGCATCCAATCACGACAATCAGATAAGCAAGAACATGTACAAGGGTGATGCCGTGGATGGTGAATACGTTAATTGTCTCGATTTCGTGCTTGAAGGAGGTAGTATTGAAAGTGACGGCAAGGGAACAATCCTTACAACAACATCTTGTCTGCTTGCTCCAAACCGAAATGACACTCTCGACTACGAGAGCATAGGCGAACGCCTCTTTGAGGATTTCAATGCTGAACGTATATTGTGGCTCGAACACTCATGGCTCGCAGGTGACGACACTGACGGTCACGTGGACACCGTTGCACGTCTCTGCCCTAACGACACGATAGCATACGTCCAATGTCTTGACAAAGAGGATGAGCATTATACTGAGCTTCATGCCATGGAGGAAGAGATAAAAGCATTCATGACCGCAGATGGCAAACCATACAGCCTTATTCCGCTGCCTATGCCAGACGCTTGTTACTGGGATGGAGAACGCCTTCCTGCCACTTATGCCAACTTTCTTATCATGAATGGTGCAGTACTCATGCCGACATACAATCAACCAGAGAAAGATACGCTTGCTAAGTCACAGCTTCAAAAGGCATTCCCTGACAGGGAGATTGTATGTATCGATTGCTCTGTCCTTATCAAGCAACATGGCTCACTCCATTGTTGTACAATGCAATATCCAAAGGTGTAAGCCGAAGGTTAAAGTTTATACGGTTTTACCACAGACAAGTGATGTTACCATAAGACTTACAGACTTTCAACAGAAAAGGAGATGGAAATCTATTTGATTCCCATCTCCTTTTTAGCTTTGTCTGTCATGTATGGTTTTACCTTGTCGTAAGGAATCTTGAATGAAACAATTCCTGCGGCGTAGCAAGCAATCTCGTAGCTTGGGTAGATGATGGTGAGACCGTCCTCTGAAGGAAGAGGCTCGATACTTGGAATCGGGATGAGCGAACCATTGATGAAGAGCTGTTCATTAATTTCGTTGTCCGTAATGTTCGGGTTATCTCCCTTGAAATATTCCTTTACACCTGCCCATAAGAGCGGTTGCATGGCACGTGTCTTGTCACGATTGAGGATATTAGTAATCAAATCTCCTGTCCTGGCGTTGAATGTATAGTAAGTGATGAAATGTGAGCCATGTGCACCACCGAGGAATATCTCTGAGGCGAAGTAGAATACGACTATGTTGTCGTTCTCGTATTCCAATCCCATGCGGTTATTACAGTCGTATGGCATCTTGTATGTCTCATAGCTTGACACATCCTCTCCATTTTCGCGTTGCTCAGCAGTCATGACAAGGTATTGTGTCTGGGAATCTTCTGCCAGCTTATCGAACACCGCCACTCCACAGTACTGGGCAATATCAACGAGGTTACCGTCCTTGTATGGGGAAATCTTTTTATCAATATGCTCAGAACATGTCTCAACAAGTTTATTGTAGAGAGTGGTACGAATCTTGGTTGCCACATCCGACCTGTCTGTAGGCAACTCAATATCGAAATCAACGTATGCAAAATCGCATGAGTCGGAATATGTGAAATGTTCAAGTGTGAACTGTGAGCCTTTATCTTCCTCCACGACGTCGGTTGCAGTACTGTCGGTGTCATTGCCCTTCTTTGTTTCACCTACACATGCAGAAAGAGTTATGATTGTTGAAAAAGCAGCCAATATGGCGCATTTTGATGTTATTCGATTCATTATATGATTTTTTTATAGATTTTTGTGGCAAAGATAGCAATTACTACGATATATTTTCTAACTTTGTGGCAACAAAATTGAACTAACTAATACTTAACTACTACTAAAGAATGAATAATGGATATTTACAAAAGCAGTTTGGACAGAAAACCAAACGCTACGTTCAGTTCCTCGAACTGACAGACAATCCAGAGCTTATCAAAGAGTACCGTAAATGGCACTCTGAGGAACACCATTGGAAGGAGATACGTGACGGCATCCGTGCCGTGGGAATACTTGAGATGGAAATTTACATCCTCGGCAACAAGCTTGTGATGATAGTTGATACTCCTGTCGATTTCGACTGGGACAGTGCCTTCGCCCGTCTTGCCACCATGCCACGTCAGGCAGAATGGGAAGCTTTCGTTGCTGCATTCCAGGGATGCGCTGCCAATGCCAAGAGCGACGAGAAGTGGCAGATGGCTGAAAGGATGTTCTATCTTTATGAATAAGTTCCTATAGAATAGTTGCCATAACAGCTATGGCATCTATTCTTATTAAGTGTACTTCTGATTATTATCATAAAAGATAATTCCTAAAAAGTTATTAATCTATAGAAGTACCATTTAGCATTAGTGAATAAATAAATCATATATGAAAACAATATTTTCTCTATTCGCATTATCTTTATCAAGTATGACAATGGTGGCGCAGAACACGTCTGCAAATGACTGGGAGAATCCTGCCATCATAGGTATCAACAAACTTCCTTACCACTCTACACTTCAGTTGCCTTCAAAGGAGGCTGAATGCAAGGAAATCATTTCTCTTGATGGAAAATGGGCATTCAATTGGTCTAAAGACCCACAGTCACGTCCAGTCGAATTCTACCGTACCGACTATGATGTAAGCAAGTGGGCTAAGATAAATGTGCCTGGCAATTGGCAGATGCAAGGTTACGGCAAGGCCATCTACACAAATATGGCGTATCCGTTCAAGCAGGATGCGCCTCGTGTGACGAGCGAGCCAAACAAGGACTGGTATTCATACGACCATCGTAATCCTGTTGGTTCGTACGTAACGAACATTATGGTCACTAAGGATATGCTTGACAAAAACCTCATCCTCCACTTTGGAGGTGTGAAGTCTGCCATGTATGTATGGATAAATGGTGAGAAGGTCGGCTACAGTCAGAACTCCATGTCACCAGCTGAGTTTGACGTCACACGTTTCCTTCATGAGGGTAACAACCGCCTGGCTGTAGAGGTCTATAGATGGAGCGACGGCAGTTACCTTGAGGACCAAGACATGTGGCGTCTCTCTGGCATATTCCGTAGTGTGCAGTTGTGGGTACGTCCTAATGTACATATTGCCGACTATACGCTTCACTCAGAGCCTTCAGCCGATTGGAAGACAGCCAAAGTGGTTGCAACGCTCAAGGTGTGTAACATGGGCAAGTCGTTGGCTAAGGGTTACAAGGTGAACGTAAAGATAGGCAACGTCTCCATGTCGGGCATGGTGAAGGATGTCAAGGCATCCGATACCATAAGCATAGCCCTCAGTAGTACGATGAAGGAAGCGCACCTATGGTCGGCTTACGACCCATTTCTTTATCCTGTGGATATCAACCTTGCTGATGCAAACGGTAGTGAGGTGGAAGCTTTTGTCAACCATCTCGGTATAAAAAAGGTCGAGATAGTTGGCGAGGTACTCAAGATAAACGGTAAGAACGTTAAGCTTCGTGGAGTGAACCGTCACGACCACCATCCTCAGACGGGACGTTACGTTGACCGAAAGACATACGAGACAGACATAAGGATGATGAAGCAGGCAAACATAAATTTTCTCCGCACATCACACTACCCTGACGATCCTTATCTCTATGAACTATGCGACCGCTACGGTGTCTTTGTCATGGATGAGGCAAATCAGGAGTCACATGGCTATGGAATTGGAAACACATTCCTTGGAGACAACCCTGACTGGACAAAGGCTCATGTCGATCGTGCCGTTTCACTCGTTGAACGTGACAAGAACTGTCCAAGCGTCATATTCTGGTCACTCGGAAATGAAGCAGGAGCAGGACGAAACCCACTTGCCATGCGTAACGCGATACTTGCCATCGACAAGACACGTGTCATCTATTACGATAGCGACCGTAGCGTGTCTGACATATACGACGACGGCTATCTTACTCCAGAGAAACTTGCAAGCGAAGCAAAGCGTATCAACGACCGTCCTTTCATGATGCGCGAGTATGCTCATGCCATGGGAAGCTCACTCGGCAACCTCAAGGAATACTGGGATGTGATATATGCAGATTCCACTATCTGCGGTGCAGCAATCTGGGATTTCGTTGATCAAGGTATCAAGCTTGGCGATGCCAAGGACTTCTACTATGGCGGCGACTTTGGCGATAAACCTAACGACGGACATTTCTGTTGTAATGGACTTATTGATGCCGATCGCAAACCACACCCTCATTACTATGAGGTGAAACATGTGTATCGTCCTATACACTTCGAGACAGAAGGTAAGTATGGAAAGATTGTTCCAAAGGCTTATGACCCGTTTGTCAATCTTGATGACTTCATCATCGAATACGAGAAGCATGCTTTTGCAGGAACTGAGGTGACAACTGCTACTGTCAAGCTTAGGTTTGATACAGAGTGGGAACGTGCCGGCTACATCGTCAGCCAAGAACAGATAATCAAGGGTGGCTTCCGCTATCAGAAGGATATTACTTCAAAGGGCAAGTCCATTAGCAAGCTGGAGGATGGCAAGAACTATGTTGTCAAAACAAAGCGAGGCACGTTCCGTTTCGACATCGCCCAAGGCACACTTATCGATTGGGTGGATAAGAACAAAAACAAGGTTAGTGGAGTCCTTGAACCATACTTCTGGAAGCCAGACAATGACAATCAGAAGGCTAACGGGTTTGGCAATCGCATGGTTATGTGGAAAGATGCTAAACGTAACATTACTGCATCTTCATGCAAGATAGAGAACGGTTTCGCCATAGTTACGTTCGAAATGGAATATACTTATGGCGACATGACCTTTGGATGCAATGTCGTTTATCGTATCAACGCCAAGGGTGAGATGAAGACAACCCTCGTCTATCTTCCACATAACGGAATCACAGGACAGATGCCAAAGGTGGGAATGCGCATGCGCTACGCAAAGGCAAAGGGGGACGATCCAGAACTCCTGTGGATGGGCCGAGGTCCTTGGGAGAACTATCCTGACCGTAAGAACGGCTACCTCCTTGGTGCATATAAAATGCCACTCTCCGAGTACATGGTTGACTATACCAAGCCACAGGACAACAGCAACCGTTGTGACGTAAATACCTTGATCATCAAGGCAAAAGATAACGCCACATATCTTGTGGGATGTCAGCCACTCAACATCCGTGTGTGGGACTACACGGAGGATGATCTCAACGTGAACCACCCCTCAGAGGTGCAGCACAAGGACATCGTGAACGTCAATATCGATGCCGATATCCACGGAGTGGGAGGCGTTGATACATGGGGTGCACCAACTCTCGACAAATACACAATAGATGCAAGCAAACCACACCACATGGAGTTCATTCTCGAATAATGCTTATTTTCTCCGCAACAATCAGGTTTTGTCCTACATTTTGGATGTTGTCATGGTGATAAATCGAGAGACATCCATTTTAGGGGCGACTAATTATTTTATATTTTTTGCGATGTTGTACCGTATTCAGCGATACAACATCGCTTTTTACTCGCAAGATATATGCGTTCACATTTCCCATTGATTACTGTTGGTGTTTTTTCTTCATGTGTCATGCATTTTTATTGAAAAAAGATTACGTGAATCAAAAGGAAATAATTACCTTTGTAGCATAATAGCAAAATATATGGAAAAAGAAAAGTCTAAAAATGGATGGGGTGGAAAGAGAGAAGGCTCAGGTCGTCCACGCACAACAACTATACAACGTGTATTCTCAATCAGGGCAAATGATGAACTGGCAGAGTTTATCGAGTCACATGAGAACAGGTCGGAATTCATCAAGGCATGTGTAATCAAAGAAAAGGAAGGACGATATGCTGATGTTACTGTATCTGTTAATAATGAGGATGTGTATGATGATTCCACCTCTGCTGAGACATCTGCCATTCCTGAACCTGCGCCCATTAAGGCCGTGATAGAGGAGAAGTCCGAACCTGTGGCTGACCAATATGACGATTTTGACTACTCAGTCCTTGGTGAAATGTGTACTGGTAATGAGGCAAAGACCTTCAGCATGCCTTATTACGACACAAAGGAAGATTCGTCAAGCTTTCCAAAGTTGGACAGTAGCAAGGCAAAGTCGCAGGATATGGATATCCTCAGTATGCTTTGTCCTAATCTTGAAGCTTCGGCACTTATCAAGGTGAAGGGTGATTCCATGACAGATGCCGACATCTATGACGGAGACATAATCATTGTGGATAGGAGCAATCGTAATCCGACTGATCGAGAACTTGCCGTGTGTGAACTAAATGGTGAATACACCATTAAATATGTGCGTGTAAGGGATAAGTACGGAATCCTCGTTCCAGCCAATCGTGACTTTCCAGAGTGGCGCATCACACCTGATGACAACTTCAACGTGTGGGGCACTGTCACTTTCGTTATCCATAAGCCAAGAAACATTTAATAATAATGAGTAATTATCAATGAGAAATGAGTAATAGCCATTCGGCTAAGAACTGCTGATGGAACGTGTCATTACTAATTAATAATTACTCATTACTAATTAATAATTACTCATTACTAATTGCTCATTGCTTTCTAAAAAACTAAAAACTTACAAACTAATGTACCAAACCAATCCTTTTGTCAAGGGAATGCTTTCGCTATCATTCCTTGTTTTACCATTTTCTTCATTTGCCCAGACGGCTCGTGAGGAGATTCACGACAATATTCTTCGTTCTGGAAGTAATCACATGGCATACGTAGCTCCTGATGCACCACTAACTGCTGCACCAAAGGGCTATGAACCTTTCTATATCAGTCATTACGGTCGTCATGGCTCACGTTGGTTGTTGAACGATAACGATTATATGGGTCTTATTAAGAAACTAAAGAAAGCCGATGGTTATGGTAAGCTTACGGAGCTTGGAAAGAAAACCTTGGCAGACTTGGAAGCTTTCTACCCTTGTACCGTGAAGCGTCTTGGCGACCTCACATCAGTTGGTGAACGTCAGCATCATGGCATTGGTAAACGCATGACGGAGCACTTCCCAGAAGTGTTCAAGGGTGAAGCACAGGTTGATGCTCGCAGTACCGTGGTCATTCGTTGCATCCTCTCCATGGTAGCAGAATGTGAGGAGATAACAGCATTCAACTCCAAGGTGAAGATGCACAATGACGTGAGCAATGCCTTCCAGTATTATCTCAATCAGGATTGGGACAAGAGACTGAAGGATGCTGCACGTGGTCGTGGTGAGATTGTGCATAAGTATCGCACTATGTACACGCATCCTGACCGCCTTATGGCTTCGCTATTTAACGATAGCCAGTATGTTAAGGACAGTCTTAATGCTCACGCATTCATGGGCTCACTCTTCTGGGTGACTACAAATATGCAGAGCCACGATACAGATGTTGACCTCTACCCACTCTTCACAGAGGAAGAGTGCTATGACCTTTGGAAGATTCAGAACATTGACTGGTATCTGGGTTATGGCCCTGCTCCACAGACAAAGGGTATCATGCCATTCAGCCAGCGCAATCTCTTGCATAATATGATTAGCACGGCTGACACAATAGTGGATAATCGCAAGTTTAATGGTGCTACACTACGCTTCGGTCATGAGGTGTGTGTTATGCCACTCGCCTGTCTCCTTGAACTTGATTCATGTGGACGTAAGGTGAAAAACCTTGATAACCTTGAAGATTATTGGGTGAACTACCGAATCTATCCTATGGCATGTAACGTCCAATTGGTGTTCTACCGCCCCAAAAAGGGTAATGGTGACATCCTCGTCAAGGCTCTCCTCAATGAGAAGGAGGCAACAATGCCAGTCAAGACGGACACATATCCATACTACAAGTGGAGTGACCTTCGCAAGTATTACTTGAACAAGCTCGACGAGTTTGAGGCTAATAAGGATTGATTATCCTTTTGTCTTGTGCATCCTCTTCGGATGCTTTCGATTAGTTCGTCATCTTGGCGTCATATATAAATAAAGTGGTGCAGGGCAATTGTTCTGCACCACTTTGTTTATGCGTATGTCTTATGTGTTATTCTTCTTCCAACCACTTGTCTAATTTCTCAAGTTGTTCTTCGATGTCCTTGATAAACTCCTCGCAGTGGAAGCGTCTGCACGCTCTAAGTACGATACTTAGGCATCGTCCATTTCTTGGTAATGTCAATGGCTCCACATTTGGGTCAACGTTTACCCATACATCATAATACTGTGCTGATAGTGCCTTTTTGGCAAGTCTTTTCTTAATCATAATATAAATTTTAAGTGTTAGTATATATTTGGTTGACTGCCACAATACCTTCGTATCACGCTATCAACCCAAAACATTGCAAATATAAACATTCTTTTGTTATTCGCAACAAAACCATGTGTAATTTTCTTGTTTTGGAGAAGATAATATAACAGCACACGTCAATTATTCATACGTTATATGTCCTTAGCGTTAGTTTGCCATTCGGTAAATCTGCTCGATGTCGTCGGCAGTGAGTACCTTGAAGCGACCTTGGGTGACGGTACGGTTGTTGGTACACTTGCGTGCCATCTCCTTTATTTCGTATTCTGTCACCTGACGGCCAATAAGCTCGTGGATGTTGATAGGCATACCTATGGCGTGGTAGAAGCGTTCCATTGCCTCGATGCCCTTGATGGCTGTTGCCTCTGGGTTTGTGAAGTCGTTGTCCACTCCCATTACGTTTACGGCAAAGCGGACGAAGCGTGATACGTCTTCCTTCATCACGTAGCGTGCCCAGCTTGGCCATACGGCTGCGAGGCCTGCACCGTGTGTCACGTCAAACATACCGCTAA
>JAGCWG010000226.1 GCA_017961965.1 Bacteroidaceae bacterium
TTCATCCATGTGCCACCTCCCTCACAGTCTTTGTTTGGAAGATATATGAACTTTGTTTCCTTGCTCATGTCAACAACATTGTCAATGTAATCAGTAGGGAAGATGAATCCCTTCACAAAGTTTCTGTTTTGTCTGATGTTGTTTGTAAGTAATTCAGGGAAGAGCGATGTGATATCAAATCTCAGACGCTCATTGAGAACCTTAGTTGGTACATCTTTGTTCCAAACGAGAATGTCGTTGATAGTATAGTAGAAACCATTCAGCGCATTATTATTATACTCCTCGTTTGTGTTGTTTATTTGTGTACCGAAGATTTCCATATCAGCTGTTACTTCTGTATATTTCTCTCTTGGACCGTTTTTGTATTTAGACGCACGGTTGATTGCACGCATAATTGTTGTTTTTGCATTAACAACATTCTTGTATGCAGTAATCTTCATGAGACGGCGTTGAATACCAATTGTCTCCCAATATTCCCATACGTTACAAGTAAACGATGTCTTGGAACGAGTCTTGATCTGACCAGATGGACTACCAAACTCATTAGCGAATGTCACCATCGTGTTATATGCCAATGTCTCAGGAAGAATGTGGTATGCTACGAATTGGTTGAGCCAGTTATATGGGTTCGCGTAGTCATCTCCCCATGATGTGACATTGCCACAGTTGGTATCGTCATCGAAGTCTGCGTGTTCACGAACATATTCTTTGAGTGACTCCAAGTCCTTGACGCCAGCAGCTTCAAAGACACTGTCTGTCTCTACGAATACAGTGAAACCGAATTTTCTTGCCTCTGGGAATTTACACTCGAATTTTGAGTCGAAATATCCAATAGTTCCGATCTTGTCTTCGTATTCTTCTTCCCAGGCAAAATCACGAATCTTTGACATAATTAAATCATATCCAGTGATCTTGAGAAGTTCTCCGAAGAAAGTTGTATTTGGAGTATTCTGAATCAGACCAGAAATCGTCGCATTTGATGGAGCAAGAACGTGGTCAACGGCATGAATATATCCGTTGGCAACTTCAACGTCAGGCTCAACAATTGCAGAATATGTATTTACATAAGTTGCAGTTGTTGTGTATTCATCTCCTTTTTCATTCTTGTGTGTTATATTTCCATAAGAGATGCTGATGTAGCGATCATTCATGTTGGTTGTCTTGAGCGCACCTTCTTCAAAGTCTGTACTCTTATATGCTTGCTCATTTCCATTCTGAATGATAGAGTTGAAAACGATTTCCTGCGCTACAGAGTCAGGAATAAGGTTTACATCAGTAGTCTCAACAGTTGGATTCTCCATATTCTTTACAGAGTCGAGGTACTGTGCAATAGCTTCATTTGTTGGAGCAAAGCAGGTGTAGTTACCACGTGCTGCGAGAAGATCGTGCATTGTGGACTTTGAACGCTTGCTTGGCTTCACACGGTTAAGGAGTGTGAGATAACTGCTGTACATATCGGGATTGTTCTCGAAGTGGTCAATCATCATCTCACCTGTGAAAGTGTAAAGGTCGCTTTCATCTATTTTCTCTTTACAAGAAGAAAGAGAAAAGACTGAAAGTACAGCAACGGATAATAATCCGCCGATGATACCTTTGTTCTTTATGATGTTATTTATTTTGTTCATAATTTTTCATTTATTTTCGGTTGTCAGTTCTTCCAGTTGTTTTGGATGTCTTCCAAACACCATTCTGGTAAAGCAAATAGTTTGCTTTAAGCTCATTGTCATAAACTGGTGAGAATAATGATTGCATATCTGCCAGTTTTGCCTGAATAGCCTTTTGGTTACCAGAATATTTGCGGATAAGAAGACTTAGCATGTCCTTCGTGTTGCCACGACGCTGTGCAAAACGCACAAGGTCGAACCAGCGCTTTCCTTCACAAAGGAATTCACGCTGACGTTCAGCCATTACAAGGTACTCCATCTGACGTTGATTCAAGAAATTCTTTGTCTTTAATGAATCTGTTCCAGCAGTTGTGTTGCTCTTGTCGTAGGCATATGGATTTGAACGTCTGAATACAGTCTTCACGTAGTTAAACGCTTTCATAAGACTGTCTTCTTCGGATGCATAAATCTGAGACATTGCCTCTGCTTTCATAAGCAATATTTCAGGAAGTCGATATACTATGAAGTTTGCATCGTTTACAACGTCTGAACGTAGGCTTTGTGACGGACTATATTCTTTGTTTGCCTTGGAATTGTCTGTGAGTATTCCTTTTGTGCCATTTGTGAAAGACCAGTAGCTCTTGGCATATTTGTCATAGTCAAACTGTGTCTGTCCGTCTTCTTTTGTATCACGTCTCAGAGCCTCCCATCTACGATAGTCGGTCTTAGTAAAAATGGCAGATGCAATTTCCTCATTTGGATTAGATGCAACATCAGCAAACATTGTCTTTGGAGCAGTAAGTCTTGCAACCTTGTTATCTTTGAGATTCCAGTAGAGTTCTTTAGTCATGCTGTTATTTGTATTGATACCATCAAATTGAATCTCGAAAATTGATTCTGCAGAATTACCATCTCCGAAGATTTCACTGAAGGCATTTACACTCAAAGAACTGCTACTGCTGCTTAAGTTAACAAATGTTCCGAGTTTTGTGAATGGGTCATTCTGTGATAATAAATCATCTAACACTGGCTGAACTGTAACCAAACCAGAGTATCTTTGCTTGAGTTTCTTGTTGAGATCGTCATAGCACATTTTAATGACCGCGTCACAGTGTTCGATACACTTTTTGTAGTCTTCTTCCGCAGTAGAATAGGCTTGCGCATTATCAGTCGGATTGGTTGTTACAGGCTCTGCCGCATACTCATTTTCCTCTCTGTTTACGAATGGATGACAGTTACCCTGCAAATAGCTTGCTCTCCAAAGATATGCATCAGCAAGAAGGGCATATATAGCCTTCTTAGTGATACGACCCTTGTTTGCAACATTATTGCCGTATTCAGTCATTGCGATTAACTTTACACTATCCAAATCGGCAATTATACTATCGAGTACAGCAAGCTGGGTCGTCTGGTGGTGAGACAACTGTTGCGAATTGTTGTTGATGTCTTCTGTAATGTAAGGAACCTCGCCAAATGCACGAACGAGGTAGAAGTAGCAAAGAGCGCGGATAGCTGTTACTTCTGCCTTAACAGGTTTCCAGTTCTCCTCAGAGAAACTCTCATCTGTTTTTACAACCTCTGGTCCATGTGCAAGAATCTTATTACAGTAGTTGATAGTCTTGTACATTGGAGTCCAGTCATAAATGCCGTATGTAGGAAGTATGTTGGCATTCATGATATTGTATTCCTCGTCGGAAGTTTTTAGTTCTGTGGATGCATCGCAGTTGTCACTACGCATTTCGCCCCAATAGATGACCCTTTTTAGGAAGTCTCCTTCCGTCATACTCTTGTAGCATCCAAAGAGGGCATTGTTGAGGTCATTCTTATCCTGCCAGAACTCCTCCTCAACAATTATGTTGGTAGGAGTGATAGTGAGGTAATCCTCACAAGAGGTGAATGTGAAGAAGGAAGAAGCAGGTAGGATGGCAAGTGAAATTGCCAATCCTATTGCTTTCTTTATCTTCATTGTTACCTTATTATTATATTTCATATTTTTTTCTTTTTAATCAGATTCAAAGTTGGGCTTTAGAAACCGATGTTTAAGTTAAATGTGAAAGACTTTGAACGTGGAGTCTTTGAGTTGTCATAGCAGACACCCCAAGCACCATATCCAATCTCTGGGTCAACACCTGTGTACTTTGTCAAACAGAACAGGTTGTTGGCTGATGCACTGAACGTAAGTGACTTGAGACCAAGATTCTGTGCAGTCTTAGCAGGAAGGCTATAGCCTAACTGTGCATACTGGAGACGAAGGAAGTCTCCATTCTCTACGTAGCGGTCGCTTGCAAGAGAATTGTATGATGCACCAATCTTTTCGTTCATAGCACGTGGTATCTCTGTTACGTCACCATTCTTACGCCATCTCCAAGAAACAGCCTGTGACTGGTTCTTGTTTGTGCGCATAGACTCGTTGTTAAGTCTTGCAGTGTTGGCAATCTTGTTTCCAAAACGATAGTTGAATGACAACTTGAGTTTCCAACTCTTATAATTGAAGTTGAGACCGAAACCTCCATTTACCTTAGGGTTTGAGTTACCAAGGTAAA
>JAGCWG010000227.1 GCA_017961965.1 Bacteroidaceae bacterium
AGATGAAGACGGCAGATGCCCTGATTGTCGGCTCGCCAGTATATTACTGACAGCCAAATGGAGGCGTTCTTGCCGTGATGCAAAGGTTGTTCTATTCATCTGGTCATATCGTTAAGGACAAGCCGGCGGCAGCTATTGCCGTGTGCCGTCGTGGTGGTGCTACAGCCACGCTTCAAACACTCAACATGATGTTTGAGATGATGAACATGCCTGTCGTCACTTCACAATACTGGAACATTGCCTACGGAGCAGGCAAGGGCGAGGTGAAGCTCGACACAGAGGGAATGCAGACAATGCGCACTCTTGGCAATAACATGGCATGGTTGCTGGAGAAGATTCATGCAGGAGGCAAGACCACACCAGAACGCGAACGTGGCGTTTACATGAATTTCATCCGATAAGGCTGCATGTGTGTTTGACACGAATTACCATAAATTTGCCACGAATTATCATAAAATACTTTAGGAAGATTTAGTATTTCCTTAAATGGATTTCGATATTGTCGAAATCAAAATTTATGATAATTCGTGGCATATATATACTAAAAGTGAGTTAATATATTAACTAAGATATAGATAATATATTAACTCACATACACTTAATATATATACATTTTTGAGTGCTATTTGCTATACTTTTGCGGTTCAAATAGTGCGTCGATATCCATTCGCTTTTGGTCAACAGTATTGATGCTATCAGGAACTTCCAGATCAAAATATGAAGGATCTACATAAAAAGTGCTATTGGTTAGACTTGGGAAATTAGCCATTCCCGTAGCAAGACCTACCATTGCGCCACCAATAAAACCTCCACCAATAGGCATAGGAACATATTTAGGATCTTCAAGTTTAACTTCAATACTTGGGAACTCTCCTTTACTACATATAACACGTATCTTCTGACCATCAAGATTTTTAGGCGACAACTTCACTTTTATTGGCATTGAAACATCTTTATACGTCATCGCAGATGTTATTATTGTCACCTTTTCATACTCTGGAACACCCCAGATAGTAACCTCAGTATAGTGTGTTGCACAAGAAGAAAGTAACATTGCCGCCAATGCAAAAAGCGAGAAACATTTCGTTATTGATTTCATGAGAAACAATTTATATAATGAATGTAGAATTTTGTATGAGATAGGAAACAGACTTCCTTCCCATTGGACTATTATTATTTCATTAGCAAAGTTAGTGCATATAACCTTTAATTGCAAAACTAAGTATCATAAAAGATGGATTACATGCAATTATTCATACGCAAACAGTCATTTCATTATACTTATATATCACATATCAAAAAAAAATGCTTAATTTTGTAGCGATAATAAAAACATCTAATTATTTTACGATTATGAAAAAGATTTTACTCTCATTCTTCTCTTGCATCATGGCTGTATGTGCCTATGCTGCAAACGAAACAACCTACACGATTTCCGCACAGGATATCGTGAATGGAAAGACCGGTTCTGTAGAACTTGGTAATAATAGTTATGGAAAACAAGCCGTAGATACAGAAAGTACTTGGTACACTTTCTCTCATGCAGGCTACGACTTCACATCATGTAGAATATGTAACGCTCCCGCTGGCAATGGCGGTGGCATCCAGATGCAGGGTAATACAGATGCGGCAAAACAGGGTTTCATTGCCAACACTAAGGCTTTCAACAAAATCTCAAAGATTGTTGTTGTTTCACGTTTTACAAAAACTAATACTAACAAGCCAGCTTGCAACGTATATGTTGGTACAGAATCTCTCCCTACTGCAACTAAGGTAAGTGCAGATGCTGACACAACAGTAGTAGAAGAAGGTGACTTCAATGTTTATACAGTTACTTACACAGTTGCTGATGCACCAAGCTTCTTTGCACTTCGCAATGACCTCTCAGGCGCACTTTACCTTGACGAGATTAAGGTCACTTACGAATCTGATGTTGTAGTCGTAAATGTTCCTAAGTTCGAAACTAAGGCTGGTAACAGCATCGGTGCACAGAATGTAACACTCAAAGCAGACGAGGGTGCTAAGATTTTCTACACTGTTGACGGTTCAGACCCTAAGACAAGCGAGACTGCAAAGGAATATACTGAAGCTATCGCAGTAACAGAGACAACAACTATCAATGCTGCTGCAAAGGTTGGTGACGCATGGAGCGAGACTGTAAGCGCAACATACACTATCCTCACTCCTATCGCAACAATGGCAGAAGTATTAAAGGCTGCAACAGACAATGATACTGAGGTTGCCATCAACTTCGACGGATGGGTATGTACTGGTGCTAAGGGTAGCAACACTTACTTCTCAGACGGCAATGGAAACGGTATCGTTTCTTATGGTTCAAATGCTGGATTCAAGGCTGGTGATAAGCTCAGCGGCACTGCAATCGTAACTCTTGTTCTCTACAACGGATATGCAGAAATCAAGAACTTCACAAACAATGCTGAAGGTATTGAGGTTGCAGAAGGTGGCGCTGTTACTCCATCCGTAGTTGAGATTGACGACCTCGCATTCTCACATCAGGGAACTGTAGTTACTATCAAGGGACTCTCTTACAGCGCAAAGAACAAGGTTCTCACTGACGGTATGGCTGACATCACTCCATACAACACATTCATGACGCTCCCATCATTCGTAGAGAGCGCAAGCGTGACTTACGACATAACAGGTGTAATCATATTCTACGTTAAGGACGGTAAGACAACCATTGAGATTGCTCCACGCACAGAGGAGGACATCGTAACAAAGACATCACTCATTGATCCAGAAAGCGCATGGAGCGTAGAGGCTGAGGACGTACTCGAAGGCGAGACTGCTAAGGCTACATTCGCTACTAAGTACACAGGAACTGTTACTTACACTTCAAGTGACGAAAAGGTTGCAACAGTATCTGCTGAAGGCGTAATCACTGCAGTTGCAAAGGGTACAGCAACTATCACAGCAACAACAGCTGAAGGCGAAGGCTTCACAGCTTCAACAGCAACTATCAAGATTAACGTAATCAAGACTGGAGAATCAGTATTTACAAAGACAGAATTTGAAGGTCAGGGTACACAGAGCACAGGTAGCGAGGTCAAGGCTGAGAAGAACGGTGTAACAGTATCTATTGCACGTGGCTATTGGGCTGAAACTCACCTCAAGGTTTATGGTAGCAAGTACAACGCAGACAAGACAGAAATCACTGAGCCATCCACAATCACTATCACTGCTCCAGAGGGCAAGCACCTTGAGAAGGTCGTATTGACTTCAACAAGCACTGGCTACATCCAGACATGGACAGTTGACGGTAAGGAACTTACTATTAGCGAGGCAACAGCTACATGGGAAGGTGAGGCAAACGAGATTACTATCATTCTCACAGCATCTTCACAGGCTCGTATCACTTCTATCGAGGTACTCACAGCTGACGGCACATACGATGCTATCGAGACAGTATCTGCTGAGCGCACAAACGACGCAATGTTCAGCATCTCTGGTCAGAAGGTAGGTGCAGACTTCAAGGGTATCGTAATCAAGAACGGTAAGAAGTTCCTTGTAAAGTAAACAATACTCATATATAGTAAAAGGGAAGTTAAAGAGGAATTGAAAACTCCTTTTTAACTTCCTTTTGATTACTATTCATTTTATTTTCAACTATTCAAATGAACAAATTCTTCTCACTTATCATAGCAGGGGTATTGTGTACAAGCAATGTCCTTGCTCAGTCATTTAAAACATATTACAATGATGCCGACGGACTGAAGAAAGAGCAACTGAAACATACGCTCGGTAAGTTGATGAACAAGCACACCGTATTCTCCTACAGTTCTTTGTGGGATCACTACCCATATACAGATGGCTGTCTCGACAACGAGAACCTAGTGTGTGACATGTATTCAACAGGTGAGTTCTTCTTTAGCAGAAGCCCTACAACAATGATGAACAAGGAGCACGTAGTGCCTCAGTCATGGTGGGGCAAGGGTGCAAAGTACGGCATCTACACCGACCTCTTCAACGTCTATCCATCTGAGCAGAGAGCCAACAGTGCAAAGAGCAACTACCCTGTAGGTATCGTTGACGGACAGGTTTCGTTCAAGAATGAGCGATGCAAGGTAGGAACGAGCAAGAACTCAGGAGGCGCAGGCAAGGTGTTTGAGCCATGCGATGAGTTCAAGGGCGACTTTGCGCGTATCTATTTCTACGACGCTACTACATACGCAAACGTCAACTGGGAATCAAACGCAGCTGCATTCCACAAGGGAGTGAACGCTTATCCAACACTTGAGGACTGGATTATCCCTATCCTTCTTGAATGGAACCGTATGGACCCTCCATCAGAATGGGAGAAGGTGCGTAACGAGCGTGTACTTGCAGAGCAAGGCAACCGTAATGCATTCATCGACTTCCCACAACTTGCAGAGTACATCTGGGGTGACTCTATCGACTACACTTGGAACCTTGCCGAGGCTGTACCTTACAGCATCAACGGCACTACATCAGGTAACATCGATGACCCATTCATCGACCCTACACCAGACCCAGATCCAGAGCCAGGACCAACACCTGGACCTATCGACGAGATTGAGAAGAAGGACATCATCTTCGACTATGACTTCTCCGACATCACAGAAGGTAAGAATACAACATCAGGTGGTGCAAATACTCCATGGAACGAAGCCAACGACTTCATCGTTTCAATGAACACGTGCTACAAGGCAGGCGGAGCAGTCAAGCTTGGTACTGGAAGCAAGAGCGGAAGCATTACAACAGTACCAGTGAATGCAGAGGCAGGCTCTGCCCTTATCATCGATATAGAGGTAAAGGGATGGTCAAAGGTTGAAGGCAAGCTTCTCGTATCAATAGACGGAGCAGAAGCCAAAGCTATAGAATACAGTGCAACGATGAACGATGTCTTCGAGGTATGCACTGTCACATTCACTAACATACCAAATGCCAATCCTTCTGTAACAATAGCCACAAGCGACAAGCGTGCCTTTATCAATGCTATACGCGTTTACGAAGCAGCACCACGCACAACTGGCATTGAGTCAACAGAACGTAGCAACCGTCCAGCCGTGATGTACAACCTCTCTGGTCAGAAAGTCAATGGCAACTACAAGGGCATTGTAATCAAGAACGGAAAGAAGGTTATCGTGAAATAACAGTCAAACAAATCAGACTATACACAAAAAGAAAGAAGAGGATGTGTCAAGCACATTCTCTTCTTTCTTTTTGTAGCATACTAAACATTATGCAATAGCACATAAAGAAGTGCTACTTCTTCCTAAGTCCAGGAATCTTGAATGTTGGTGTTTCTTCCTGATTCTTGTACTCGCCATTGATGCTGTCGAGTAACGACGGATTAAGCTCGGCTGCCTTTTGGAAATCCTTTGCTGCTCCGTCACGGTCACCAAACATGAGGCTGAGCTGGGCACGGATGATGTACGCTTCGGCACATTGTCCGTCTTCGTTGATGGCTGCGGTTGCCTCCACGGTTGCTGTTATGAGGTCCTTATTCTTTATTGCTTCTTTTGCAGATTCTAAGTGTGACATAATAAAATTAAGAATTAAGAATTAATTTTCACTTCG
>JAGCWG010000228.1 GCA_017961965.1 Bacteroidaceae bacterium
AACTTAAAAACTCACAATCTTAAAAACTCAAATTCCGCGAGAACTAAAAAACTTAAAAACTCACAAACTTAAAAACTCAAATAAAAACCTATGAGCACGAAACAGAAACGATTCTTCCTTACCGAAGACCAGATACCAACACAATGGTACAACATCCAGGCAGACATGGTCAACAAGCCAATGCCACCACTCAATCCAAAGACAAAGGAACCACTCAAACCAGAGGACCTCTATCCTATCTTCGCAAAGGAACTTTGTCATCAGGAACTTGACCAGAAGAACGCATGGATTGACATCCCAGAGGAGGTACGAGACATGTACAAGTATTACCGCTCAACTCCACTCGTACGCGCTTATGGACTGGAGAAGGCACTCGGAACTCCCGCACACATATATTTCAAGAATGAGAGCGTAAGCCCTGTAGGCAGTCATAAACTGAACTCAGCCCTTCCACAGGCATACTATTGCAAGAAGGAAGGTGTGACAAACGTCACAACAGAGACAGGTGCCGGTCAGTGGGGATGTGCACTCTCCTATGCTGCCAAGGTGTTCGGACTTGAGGCTGCCGTATATCAGGTAAAGATTTCATATAACCAGAAGCCTTACCGTCGTAGCATCATGCAGACATACGGAGCTCAGGTCACTCCTTCACCATCCATGTCAACCAAGGCAGGTAAGAAGATACTTACCGACGACCCTAACAACCAGGGCTCACTCGGTACAGCAATATCAGAGGCAATAGAACTTGCAGTAAGCACACCTAACTGTAAGTACACCCTCGGTTCAGTACTCTCCCACGTCACTCTTCACCAGACCATCATCGGTCTTGAGGCAGAGAAGCAGATGGAGATGGCAGGCGAATATCCAGACATCGTAATCGGATGCTTCGGCGGTGGTTCTAACTTCGGCGGAATATCATTCCCATTCATGCGTCACAACATACTTGAGGGTAAGAAGACACGCTTCGTGGCAGCAGAACCAGCAAGCTGTCCTAAGCTCACTCAGGGAGTGTTCCAGTACGACTTCGGAGATGTGGCAGGCTATACCCCACTCCTCCCTATGTACACACTCGGTCACAACTTCATGCCAGCCAACATTCATGCTGGTGGTCTCCGTTATCATGGAGCAGGAGTTATCGTGAGCCAGTTGCTGAAGGACAAACTCATGGAAGCCGTTGACATCAAGCAGTCAGAGTCATTCAAGGCAGGAACACTCTTTGCCAAGGCTGAGGGTATCATTCCTGCCCCAGAGAGCTGTCACGCCATTGCTGCAGCAATACGTGAGGCTGAGGCATGCAAGGAATCAGGCGAAGAGAAGGTTATCCTCTTCAACCTCTCTGGTCACGGACTCATCGACATGTCAGCTTACGACCAATATCTCTCAGGTTCACTCCTCGACTTCGAGATTACAGAAGAAGACGTGAAGAAGAACATTGCCGAGCTTGAGAAGGTAATCTAAGAGAATCTCAAATCTTTGCATCCTGAGACAATGTTCCTCAACACAGAGGACACTGAGGCCACAAAGACCTTCTCGGAGATTTCTCTTTTATAAAACTCTGAGTCCCCAGCGCTCTTTGTGTTTCATATTTTTCGGAACGCATAGATTTGACATTTTGAGACTTGGAATCATAAAACTCTTGGGCACAGAAAGTGCAACAGACCACCATGTCCGTTACCTTCTGTGCCCTTGTTTTGTCTATTTCTTCAGCCACGAATTACACGAATTTACACGAAAATTCAAGTCCTCCTGATTTTATTACACAAAGACAACTCGTGTTGTCTGCGAATGGCACGAATGCCATCCGGACAATTGACATGCTTAAAAGATTCGTGAAATTAGTAATTGCACGAGCAATTCTTCGTGTAATATACATAAGCAGTCAAAGCGTATAGGAATAGTTAGTGTAAATTCGTGGAATTCGTGGTTAAAAAGAATATTGCTGACAA
>JAGCWG010000229.1 GCA_017961965.1 Bacteroidaceae bacterium
AGCATCCTTTCACATACTTTGGAACACAAACGCCTACGTATGGTGAAGAAACAGCAGATGACAAGTACACATTCATGTATGTACCTAAGGATGCAAAAAAGGTAACTTGCTATTTTGACGACAAGAAAAACAGAAACTTTGACTTCGGTCTCAACTTGTTTACAGAATCATCCATACGACTTTATGATACAGGATGGCTTAGCTACGTTCCATCATATTCTTTGGATTTGACAAAGTTCAGGCAAGGTGACAAGGACTTGTGGTTCCTCGTGTCATACAGAACAAACGATGGACGTCGTATTGCTGAACAGGTTCAGGAAGCTGGAGATCCATACGAGTTCTGTGGATTACGAATCGTTTATTCTTACTAAAACAAAAATGGGAGGGCGGAAAAGGCTCTCCCATTTTGTTTCTCACTTTATCAATTTACTTGCAAAGAAGGCGGCATGACCATTACGTTTATCTTCCGGTGGCAATTGCATATAGTCGCCATAGATATTACGAAGATACTGGTCAGGATTGGCAGGAGCACGGAATGTCTCTCCTTCAAAGTCGACAAATGATGTTGGAGCGACATCTGCTTTATTAAAGCTTACGCCAAAGCCGTTGGTAGAAATCACGTTACCAGTAATCTTATCCTTTGAGCAGAACAGATTAGCGAGTGACCATATAGAGCGAAGCCACAATCTCTTGCCACCAAACCAGAAGAGTTCAGCAACCGACTTCCATGAATAGACGTGCTGCTGACGAAGAATATTATTACAACGGCAATACTCCTTCACAATCTTCTTTATCCTCTTGAACGAAAGGCTTGGATAAGGAATCTGAAGGAAGATATCCACATACAATCCCTTGTGGTAAGGGCGTGAGAAGTCGTCGCCATCCTCTACTATTATAGAGTTATTGAGACGTACCTTGTTAATCTCAAACCTGCAACTTGGATCTGTCTCTGGTGTCTGTACAAAGAACTCATCAGGAAGTACCTTCTTTGCTGCTTCAAGGAACCTTGGAAAATCCTTCTTGAACATGGCGATGTCAATATCATCATCCCATGGTATGAATCCTTTATGGCGTACCGCACCAAGGAGCGTTCCACCATCCAGCCAATAATCTATGTTGTTATGCTCACACACATTGCGTATGGCACACAATATCTTGAATTCCTGCAACTGAACCGCACGCAGTTCCTGTTGCATATATGTATGGAGTTGAGTATCTCGAGTCATTTATCTATTTTGCATTTAATGTACATTAGTCAAAAAGACAAAACATTATACAAATAAAACTATTTATGTCTATTAACATTGTACATTATTATCATTCTTTTTTCAATACCACCCAAGGACTTCGATTGTCCTTTGTCTCTTTCTCAATAAAACCATGCTTACGTAGGAACGATAATTCGCCTTCAGCACTTCTTAATCCAATTCCTACCAATCCCTCAATATCCTTTGCGGTATTGCGCCCATCCTTTTCGATTTCTTCAAGTATATTCCTTTGTCTTTCCGTCAATTGAATGCCGCATTCAATACCGCAATCTTTCTTTGCGAGAGTGCTCTTTGGAAAAACAACCGTAATATATCCCTGCTCAGTTGTATAATAAGGTTCTGGAACATTTTGTTCCTTGCAAGCATTTATCATTCGACTTACACCTGTGCCCCAACTTTCAAGCCATGAGGTCTTATACAGAACTTCTGCAATCAACTGATTATACGGCTGTGACTTGTGTGAACTTTTTATATTTTCAGCAGTCAATCCTTGAGGAAAACGTCCAGGGTTCTCAATTTCAACTCTATCATCATATATCGAAAGACCAACACTTTGACTTGGAAAATCATATATACGATGACAAAATGCATTAACAAGTGCCTCACGAAGAGCCGTAACAGGAATTTCAAGCTTATCTTCTCTATGTAGTCCTATCACCTTACCGCTTATTTTAAGGTGATTATAAGCAAATTCCATACCTGCATCTATCAAATCAAAGAAATTTCCATAAACACGTTTGTTATCCAAAAACTCATTTTTGTCAATTCCCTTGAACCGTGCCAAACGTAATAACAGTTGTGGATATTCATTTGTATTCTTACCAAACAGCATGATGGCAGCATTCTTTATTTTGTCATCCTTTATCAGGTTAAAGTTTCCAAGAATAGAATTCACATCTGCTCCAATTGCAGTAGGAGATATTCGTCCTGCATCCACACCCATTCTGACTGCTGACATTAAACGACTTCGGTCTATATCATCTGCAGAAAAGCCATCTGCAAATAATTTTTCCCAACCAAACTTATGAGGTTGAGCCGCTTTCAGCCTTTCGTCATACATAGGTCTTGGCATTTCTTTTGTTGTACTCTCCACTCTGTAA
>JAGCWG010000230.1 GCA_017961965.1 Bacteroidaceae bacterium
ATGTATCAGAAATGTTCGTTGGCTCTTCACCTTCAAATTCACTAAAAGGTATAGCCATTACGGTTATATCTTTCTGTCACTTATTCTTTCTCATCAATTCGTTCAAGACATCGAGGCATATGCTTCCATGGGCATTTGTCGGTATGCTCCTCCGACCTATAGTGATGGGAACAGACTTTGAGGGAAACACCATAGATGCGCTTAACGGATTGGATGTAGTATATCTAAAATTCGTAATTGCACCACTTATCATCAACCTCGTGATGCTGTTCAGCTTTTTCCATGACAACATCAAGACCAGTATCCTGCTGATATTCGTTGGCTTGTTCATCCTGCTCCTTGGAGCACGTTCATGGGGCGGAATGGCATTCATCTCCGGCATTGCATCCATCATCATTACGGCATTCAAGAAGATTAAGTTCAAGTACATACTTATGATGCTTCTTGCGGCTTCTTTATTTGCATTCCAATCCTACACAGTCTATGTAGATAGGGTCCTTTCCGGTAAGATTACAGGAGGTAACAGCGGACAGATTCTGCGTGCCGATAACCCTTACAACCCTATCAACCTTCTGAAGGTAGGACGAACAGAAACATTCATTGGAGCAATAGCCTTCATTGATGCACCTCTATGGGGACATGGCGCATGGAAGAAAGACTCGGATTACGGTTTCAAATACACCAAGATGAAGAGTCAATACCAGAAACTAAACGAAAAAGTATATCTCGATGACGTTGACCTCGTACCATGCCACTCAGTATTGATTGGCTTCGGCTGTTACAACGGTATCTTCGCCTTCATCTTTGGAGCATTACTCATACTCTCATTTTTCTACATGGGACTTCACAACATCTTCGTGACAAGGCGGTACATCATAATCTCCACATACTTTCTCATCATCTTCGCATGGCACTCGTTGTTCTCACCACAATCCAATTTCCGTCTCACCCTCCCACTCTACATGGCATTCTTCTATGTCATCTACGTATATAAGAGCAAAGAATTCCACGAGGAGAAAATAAGGAAATACAAAGTGCTCGAGGAAATCAGAAGGGCAGAAGAGCGCGAGAGCGTAAAGGAACAGAAAGATAATGAATCCGAGACAGAGGTAGAGACAAACGAAGAACATACGAAGACAAAGACAAGAGACTATGCGGCTGAATTCCGCAGAAGACATAGGAAGTTGATTTAACAAAACGGCATCTATGGAAAAGGACATCTTAGTAATCACCGCCACACAAGGCAAGAGACAGACGCTGGGCGAGACCATACGCTCTGTGCGCGAGGTAGGAGCAGACAGGGTCAGGCACATCGTTATAGCACCAGAATCGGCATTGCAGGATATCATGAGAAGATACCCTGACACTGAATGTGTGGCAGAACCGGAGGATGCAAAGGGAATATACTCAGTCCTCAACCACGGTTTCAACACCTACGGCAAGGATTACGAATACCTCACCTTCCTGAACGATGACGACACATGGCTTCCTGAATACGGAACACTCATAAACACCATAACCAATGACAAGAACCTTGAACTCGTATATGGAAAGACACGGTTTGTGAATAAGTACGGAGTGAAGATAGGAAGCCAGGCATGTTCAGGGCAGTTTCGCAAGTTCGTTCCCCTGCTCCACTCTGGGATAATCCTTCTCACACAGCAAGCCGTGATAATGAGGAGTGAATTGTTCTTCAAGACTGGTGGTTTTGATGAATCGTACCGACTTGTGGCAGACACAAAAATGTGGGCACAAATTTCACAGAAAGATATACACTTCAAATACATCAACAAGGAATGTGCCACATATAGGATTCAGCAAGGACAGCTTTCTTCTGACCATGATCTACAAAAAGAGGAGCACGCAAGGCTTCTGAAAGAGGTCGGAGGAACTTCAAGCATCTGTAGCAGTATCGCATTCAGACTCACAAACATTCAGACATACGCAAAAAGGCTATTAGGGCTAAAAGGTTACAGGCGCAAGCCAGTAACAAGCAAGGCGCTAAAGATCATAACGGTACTGCTTCCTTGGAAGTTTAGGCGCTATGTGCTCAACAAATATTTCCTTTACAACATCGCACCAACGGCACGCATCGGTTTGTCATTCATCTATCCAAAGCACCTGACCATGGGTGAAGGAGCAACGATAGGGCACCTGAATGTAGCCATCAACCTTGACTGCATCATCATGGGCAAGAACTGCATCATAAGCCGCAGCAACTGGATTACAGGTTATCCTACGGATACCGACTCACCACACTTTGCCCACGACAAGGAGCGTAGGTCGGAACTGATAATGGGTGACGAGTCGTCAATCACAAAGAAACATCACATAGACTGTACCAACAGCGTTTTCCTTGGCGAGTTTGCTGCCATCGGAGGATACGACACGCAGATACTCACCCACTCCGTTGACATGATGGAATGTCGTCAGGACAGCCACCCTATCATCATCGGCAAATACAGCCTTGTGGCAACAAGGTCAATCATAACAGGAGGCGCACAGCTCCCGGCATTTTCCGTCCTCTGTGCCGGAGCATACCTCGGCAAGCACTACGAAGAGGAATGGAAGATGTACGCTGGAGTACCAGCCCGTCCTATCAAGGACATCCCAAGGGAAGCCAAGAGATTCCATAGAACGCAGGGATATATAATATAATTCACAATTCATAATGCATAATTCATAATTAAAGAATTCCTCATTCCTAATTCCTCATTAAATATTTCTAAAGTGCTCACAGTTCTCCACTACATACCTTCCATAGACGCATATTCAGGCGGACTTGGGTCTTACATGCAAATAACGACGCCAGAGCTTGGCAAGTTGGTTGACCTGCATGTTGCTACTCACCACACAGATGATGAGTTGCCATTGGAGAACTGTACCATGCACTACATAAGCGGAAGCGGTATAAACATCAGTAACTGTATTAAGGAAGAGGTGTGGAATTTGATTGAGGAGGTACATCCCGACATCGTACACATCAACTGCTGCTGGACACCACTCTGCGCATACTTTGCCATCTGGGCAAAGGAGTTCTGCAAGTCAAGGTGCATACATATTCCTATTATATATACTCCTCACGGAATGCTCGAGCCGTGGATTATCGCCCACAACTACTGGACAAGGAAGATGCCTGCAACCATCATCTACCAACGCAAAGCCCTGAAGTGTGCGGATGTCATCCACTCAACGGCAGAATCTGAAATGCGTAACCTCAGGAAACTGAGATGGAACAAGAACATACACATCATCCCTAACTGTGTGGATGTAACCAACATCACACCAAAGACCTCATGGAAGAAGACAAAGAAGATACTGTTCCTCTCACGCATTCATGAGAAGAAAGGTATCAACTTCATCATAGAGGCTGTAGCACAGTTGAAGGACGAACTTGACGGATACAAGGTATCCATAGTCGGCCCGGGAGAAGCCAAGTATCTGAAACAACTTACGACCATGGCAAAGAACCACGGCGTGAGTGACATTATAACGTTCGAAGGTTCCGTCTTTGGCGACAGGAAGTTTGAACTCTACAAGGAAGCCGACCTGTTCCTACTCCCTACACATTCCGAGAACTTCGGTATCGTGGTGGCAGAGGCACTTGCCTGTGGCACACCAGTAATAACCACGGTCGGCACACCATGGACAGAACTGAACGACAAGGAATGTGGATGGTGCATAGAAATAGGCACAAAACCACTGGTCGAAAGTCTCCGGCAGTTCATCAAGATGTCCGAGAAAGAACTTGAGAACATGGGACGCAACGGCAGAAGACTCGTGGAAGACAGGTATTCGTGCGAAAGCATTGCGCAACAGTTCCATGAGCTTTATGACAAGGTGGCAAACCACAAGCTGACAATTCTCCACTACATTCCGCGCATCGACCGCAACTCAGGAGGTCTGGGAGCATTCATGCAGTTCATGTCAAAGGAGATTGGCTCACGATGCAAGCTCCACGTACTGACGCACAGGAGCAACGACAACCTGAAGCTGGAGAACTGCACGGTCAGCTACCTCAGTTCGATGTGGCCAACCTTTATCACCAAGAACGAGTTCAAACACGCACTTGAGAAGATACATCCTGACGTGGTTCACATCAGCACATGCTGGATGCCGCTTAGTGCCTACACGGTGATGTGGGCAAAGGAGCAAGGCTACAAAGTTGTGCTCACACCACACGGAATGCTTGACACACTAATCATCAAGCACAACTACTGGACAAGAAAGATGCCAGCAATACTCTCATACCAGCGAAAGGCGGTGAGCAAGGCAGACCTTATCCACTGCACATCGGAACATGAGCGCAAGGTACTCTATCATATCGGATGGAACAAGAACATACACATCATACCCAACGGAGTGAACGTGGATGACATAAGGGCTAAACGTGACGACGAAGCAGAAAAGACCATATTGTATCTCGGAAGACTACACCCACAGAAAGGTATCTCATACCTAATCGAGGCAGTCGTAAAGACCAGACAACAACTTAAGGACAAGGGCTACAAGGTCATGATTGTGGGCATGGGCGAAGACTCGTATGTCAATAAACTGAAAGAGATGGCAGCAACACACGGAGTCAAGGAAATCATCACATTCCA
>JAGCWG010000231.1 GCA_017961965.1 Bacteroidaceae bacterium
ATAAGTAGGTGTTTATGAGTGTTTCCCTTACCTGTCCCTTAGGTGTGCCTTAGGTGTCCCTACGATTTGTAAGGGAAATGAAGGGGAACGTAAGGGGACCATATGGTTCACCTAACAAGAAACTTATCCGAGATACTCAATCAACAATTTCCATACTGCTACGATGTGGCATACAGAACCGAGGAGGACGAATGAATGAAACACGGTAGTGAGATGCCATCTGTGTTACGTGTACGTATGGTCTGTATGGCTTGTGGAAGATAGCCAAGGATGAGGCCTATGCTGGCAACCCATCCGCAGATGTTGAATAATATCTGATGTTCCATTGCAAAGTCAATTTTTAAAGTATCATTGATGTAGTGAGTGTCTGTTATTCATCCTCCGTATCTGGGAATATCACTTTTCCGTCTTCTATTGGGAAGTATTTCCCCAAAAAGGTGATGGCTACATATTCCTTACATTCGTTTGGCTCCAAGTCTGAATAGAGAAGCATTATACCTATTTCGTCATCAGTTTTGACAGGATAATCATCCAGCCATTTGGAGTCAATATAATATTGAACTTCCTCGTCACGTACCAATCCTTCGTCCGTCAGTTTTATGTCATTTAGATATACACTATTGTCGTGCGTTACCGAAGGTAGAGTTTTAATATAGGCGTATTCGGAGTTTGGAAATGCATTGTCGTAATTACTTGAAAGCCAAGGTATACCATCATCATTTTTAATTAGTTCCTTCGCAAGGTCATTGTAAAAAGTCTCGTCATGACTCATTCGCCTCAGCCTTAAGTCTTTGAATGTCTCTGTCCATTCTCTGCTTTCCATAAAGTTGGGTAGGTAATTAATCTGAATTTCATTCACCTTTCCTTTTTTGTCTTTAACCTTATCCCACTCCATGAAGCACATGTATTTTACTGCGTCGTCAGGACGATTTGCTATGATTGTAGGAATAAATTCTGGATGTACTATCCTGCCATAACTACGTCCAAATTCGGAGCCAAAATAAATCTCATAACGAGTATAAGTCTTTTTATGGTAGTCGCACTTATACATAAAGTAACCTGTTCGCACATAGGCGAAGAACCAAAATGTTAATGGGTGCTTGTCGTCCGTCCATAATGTTGGCTCATTTTCTGAATTTATTTTTATAGAAGACATAAAGACTGTATTTTCTTGCATTTTGCGTACAAACTTATCTCCAATAAACAGATTCACCCGCTCTATTGCGTTTCGCAATATCATAACAGATTTTATCCTACCATATAAGTCAGAGTCGTTGTGGACGATGGCATTCTTTATAGCTCCCTCAGATATGGTAGCATCATTAAGTATAAAGTCCCTTATCACAGTTTCTGGATTGTCTTCCACCTTACCTCTACCTGAGAAGTATGGGAGAATCTTTAATGACATAAGAAGTAGTATTTCGAGGTCGGTTTTGTCTTTGTCTTTCACTTCTTTCCAATACTTGTCCCACTTAGTGTTACGGTATTTTTTTTCCCAGTCAAGGATATAGTCAAGCAAGGCATATTGCTTGTCCTTGACGTCCTTGCCCTTCCAGAATGTTTCCCTTTCCTTGTAACACTTGCTTGTCGCCTCATAGTGTTTCATCCATTTGCCTATGTCAATGGTATTGTCGGATTGAGTTAATATATTGTTTTTAAGCTCGTGAAAAACAGCTCTGACGGTGAAATCCTTCATATTCCCGAATACCTTTGATGGGGAGTTGTCCTTAAGCGAAGGGTAGTCAATCATCAGTCCAAACTCCGTATTATTTGGAGCAAGGATATTTGTGTTACACATGGCTATTAGCCACTTGCGCATATCGTCAGTATTTTCTATTTCACGCATACGATTTTTCATGTTTTGGCAAGGTACGTATATACCTTGAAATACCATAAATTGTTTTCCGCCCGGCAAATGTAAGCAAATCATAGGGCATGGAAAAATAAAATGCAGATATTTGCAACAAAAATAAGAATTAAATGTGAAACAGCCATAAGTGATGATAAAAAATAGCCATCCCTTAGGAACTTTTCACTATACATTATATATTAATAAGGTGTAAATATAGGCAATGTGTTGTAAAATTATTTCTCTAATAATGTTGGTGTTACGGAAAACTTCCGTCTGAGAAAGCGCCAATTCCTAACGTGTGAGAGTTATTTTTATATTTGTTAAATTTAAAACAGTAAAAGATTATGACATTGGATTTCGTACAGAATAACGACAAGCGACTTTGCAATATGTATAAGGAGCTACAGGATTTGGAATATCGCATAGATGAGGATATCTGCAGTACCACGATAGACTCAATACAGAAGAAGGATCTCGAAACACAAGAGAGAGAGATGGGTGTGTATCAGGATTACGTCAAGCGTATAGAACAGTATTCTGAAGAGCTTGAACGCATAAGGCAATGTGATGGCATAAGTCCCCAGCTCATTGAGCAGGTTAGAACTTCCATCGACTATTACAGGAAGACTCTTCCTGTCCTTATAAATCATGTCCGTAAGTGCATCGAGCTGCGCGAGAACCTCATCCGTGAGTTATGCGAGGTACTGGGAGAAAAATATTACGAAGAGTAGTTTAACTTTTTTGACGAAAAAATATCGACCTGTACGGTTGTAGTTTTGCACAAAGGTGCATATTAAAAAAACAGTCAAGAACTTTTCTCACTGACCAGCGGGAAGTAAACAGAACAAAAACAAGAAAAAACAGTTTATCTCTGAGTCCTCAGTGTTTTCTGTGTTGAAAAGAAATTTTACCTTCGGTGAGAAAAGTTCTTTAATTTTCTTAATTTTCGTTCTTCTAAAAAAATCAGCGAACAATCAAACGTCTTTTTAACTTCCTATATAACTACATTTTAACTACAAGCTAAACTTGAATTTAATAACAATAAAAAAATAAAGAATATGAGGAAAGAAATGATTACAAGCAGCAATCCTACAGGATTGAGCAGTAAAGGAACAGACATCATGTCTAATTCAATCCATGTGTTCCAGCGGGTTTTGGAGTCAATGGATAATGCTGAGGCTCGCAATGAGTCTGTGATTAACGAGAACGAGGCACTTGTCACTGGATACATCAAGCGGAGACTTGATGCTGACGACCTCACGCGTGAGGAAGGCATAGAGCTTGTCAAGGTTCTCACAAGCGTGTCGGCACAGAAAAGTGAGCGTTATGCACAATCCGATAACCAGCGTACGACGAAGATTGCCACGGCAGCATCCATCGCCATCGCCTATGGCGTTGCCGACTATCTTATCAAGAACACAGGCAGCAACCGCATTTAGGTTCGTGTGCTCCAGCTCTGACAAGGGTGTCCGCATCACAGAACGACACGGATTGAGTCACTAATGAAAAAAAGTTTAGTACAAACTGAAAAAAACTTCGCAATCAGAGCGCATATTGTCCAAGAATCATTATCTTTGCATCGGCTTCATAAGATGAGGTCAGGACATAATAACGATCCGTTCTTTCCGATAATCCTGAAAATCGGCAAAATTTTAAGACTTTATCACAAGAAAGAACAGGACAATGGCGCTCGTTTTTATAAGGCTCCACATCTCATGCTCTTGTGGCATGAGATGATTGGGGGCACTATATAAAAAGCGGAGATGTTGTATCTGTTCATTAGTGATAAAAGGTGTTTGCCGATACCTAGGATTATGATGGACAAGCAACGTCTTCGCTCTTTTTGTTTTCCATCAATTAACCAGCCGAGTGCAAAAAAACATAATCATGAAATAACAAATAATCAAACACAGACAAATATTATGCCAGTATTCAGAGTTACAGTAACAAGAAGACAGTATCGAGATGGAATCTGTCTTGAGCCAGGAATGAGTGTGGACGTATCCACGCCATACTTTGGCAATCCAATAGTTGTGAATGGAGGTCAATGCGTAGTTGACGCTTTCATGCGAGTCTATGGTATAGACATCAAGAAAGCAGGAGGCTTAAGCATAGGAATCTTGCAAGCAGACAGGATTGGATAATAAGTGAAAAACCGACATGTTCTTGGTTTATCTATTTGTTGATTTGATGAATAAGCTGTAACCGGCAAAGTGACATTGAAAATAAATTATATGAAATAATACTAAAAAACAAAGGAATAAATTATGGAATCATTTGATGACATCTTGACTTCTTTATTGAAGTCTGTTGAAAGTGCTCCTTCGTCAAACGTAGATGAAGTGATTGCCTCCAAAATGAAGGAATTCGGTCTCTCTGTAGAAGGACAGAAAATCTTAGATGAGACTAATTCTTATCTTGTGGCTTTTCATGAG
>JAGCWG010000232.1 GCA_017961965.1 Bacteroidaceae bacterium
GCGCATAGTTTGTTAAACCGAGTGCAAAGGTAAGAAAATATATTTAATTATCAACCATCAAACGTTGCTTTTTTATAAAAACTATTATTTCAAACCTATTCCATGGATTGAGTTATCAGATACCGACGTGCATACTCTATATATGTATCCTTGCCATGAAAAGTCTCCGCGCCACTCATCTGGAGAGAAATATCAGGCTCTATGCCAAACTCAGTATGCTTCATATCCTTGTCATAATACACCACAGCAGAATAGCGTACTGACCAGCCGTTTGGTATCTCGCTGTGGAATGGCATACCACTACCGCCACCAGTACGGTCACCTATAATTGTGACATCAGGAGCACCCTTAACGCACTTCACAAAGTCGTTGGTTGCACTAAAGCATCCACGATTGGTAAGGATGACGCTTGGTTTGTTCCATCGAAGGCCATCGTAAGGTTCAAGATATTCTGCTATAGGTGTGGAGAAATCGTTATGTCCCTTACCAGTCTTGTGGCACACATAGCCAATGAGTTTCTTCTCGTCTATGAAGCGTGAAGCAAGACGATGGGCTGTAGTGAGCTGGCCACCACCATTACCACGTACATCAAGTATCAAACCTCGGCACATACGAATTATATTGAGCATATGCGAAAGATTACCTTCACCAATAGATTTTTCAAAGCTCTCACAACGTACATACGCTATGTTGTCATCCAAGATAACAAACTTGAGACCAGATGCTATGTTATACTCATGGCCAAGATAGAGGTTTACGATACTGTCATTATAGTTGAGAGGGAAATCCTCAAAGTAACTCCAGTTACGTGCTATGTCGAAAGGAGCACCTATATTCACGTGTCCATCCTTCAGTTCTGCCACCATATTACACAGCACCTCAAAGAGCTGCTTCTGTGTCATCTTCTCGTTGACGTATGCAGAGTAACGTGTGTGCACTTCGTTCCAGTCAACCCCAAGCTCCTTCTGCTTGTAGTCAAAGAAACAGTAGTGCTCATCCATCAGTCGCCAGAGAGCCTCAAAATTGCCTCTATTGCTATTGTCGTATTCGTCCTCTGTTATGCAACTGCCAAAGGAAAATACCGTCACGAGCATCAGTATGTAAGCTATCGTTTTTTTCATCTTGATTTACGGAATAATGTTGTAGTCATTCCCACCATGAATGTCTGCGTGTAGGAATGGTATTTAAGGTCGTGAATCTTTGACTGCATGAAGTCGCCTGAATAGCCGAAGCGTATCTTATGCCCCGTGAGTACTGGTACTTCAAACGTCAGGAGGTGGCGGAGCGAAGGCATATTGCCAGGATAGACACACACGATGCCGTTGCGACTGTCATCAAGCTTGTACAACTCATAATATGACTCACCATATTCTGGAGAATGAGCAAGTCCAACGAGAGGAGCAGACACACGGTAATCCACATGAACGGGAATATTCCATGCCTTGAAGTCGTACATAGCCATAACCTTGGCATCAAGTGTAACACTTAGTTTCAGCTGAGCTGGGTTATTGCCATTACGCTCATTATACACACCACCAACGTAAGTGTTCAACATAGGTCCTGCATAAAGGCTGAAAGCACCATTGGTATAGAAATTGCGAAGAACGCCTATATTCCATCTTGCCCCACCTGCAAGACCACTCACATTCTTGGTACGATTCTCAATGATGGAAGCGTCTGTAGTGAGTTGAGTATGGTAAAGGTAGTCGCTTGTGTCTCCTTTGCCAAGTCTCACCTTGCATGGAGTCAGCGATTCAAACATAAACTTGAAGTTGGAACCTGTATAATTATATGGGGAGAGATAAGAGTCAAGCACATTGGCATGGCCATATCCCACCATATAGGAGTGTCGCACTTCACCCTTCTCCATCCTGTCCTGAGCAAAGGAGTGGATAGACAAGAGAAGGAGTGTGCCAAGGAGCACCTTCTTCAAGTGTAAAGTGTAAAGTGAAAAGTGAATATTATTCTTTACCATACTAAC
>JAGCWG010000020.1 GCA_017961965.1 Bacteroidaceae bacterium
CCGCCCCGTTACTTCCCTACGGTCAGTGAGACCGCTTCGCTAAGTTCGGGGGCTGGGGGCTTTACAAATACCTGTTCCTGTTTGGCAATACGTAGTCAAGACCTGCCTTGAGAACATCACCTACGGTGTTGATTTCAAGGAATGATGTCTTTGTTCCCTTCTTACCACTGCTGAGGTATGCAACCATGTCTGTACCCTTGAGTACTCCGTCGTCCATGAGCTTCTGGAGGGCAGCAAAGTAGTACGCCTGACCATTAGCCTTCTCTGGCATGTAGATAGCTTCCACTCCGTAAGAGAGAGCAAGGTGACGCATTGTCTTCTCCTTGTAGCAAATAGCGAGTACAGGGTACTTGCCGCGGAATGCTGCAAGGTTACGAGCTGTTGTTCCAGAGAAGCTGTCTGTGATGATAGCCTTGATAGGCATCACGTTAGTAGCCTTTACTGCCTGCTTGGCAAGGAAAGCTGTAACGTCAGTATTCTCTGTGAGAGGAATCTTGATATCGTTGTCAGGGAGCTTGTCTATCTCTGCCTGCTTAGCTACCTTAGCCATTGTCTGTACTGCCTCTACTGGGTACTTACCGTATGCTGTCTCGCCAGAGAGCATGATAGCATCTGTACGGTAGTAGATAGCGTTTGCGATATCTGTTACCTCGGCACGTGTTGGACGAGGATTCTTAATCATAGTGTGGAGCATCTGTGTAGCCACGATGACTGGCTTCTTGGCAAGTACGCACTTCTTGATGAGGATACGCTGGATACCAGGGATGCGCTCCTGTGGTACTTCGATACCGAGGTCACCACGTGCAACCATTACACCATCAGCCACCTCGAGGATTTCGTCTATATTGTCAACGCCCTCCTGATTCTCAATCTTGGCGATAATCTTGATGTCGCTACCGTATGCGTCAAGAATCTCCTTGATATCGAGAACGTCCTGCTTTGTACGAACGAAAGAGTGAGCGATGAAGTCGATGTCACGCTCGATGGCATACTTGATGTTTGCCTTATCCTTGTCTGTAAGTGAAGGAAGGTTGATACGAACACCAGGTACGTTCACGCTCTTGCGATGACCCATTGAAGCCTCGTTCTGAACTTCACATACGAGGTGGTCAGTATGCTTTTCGCGTACGAATAACTCAAGCTCACCATCATCAATAAGGATGTAAGAACCTACCTTGAGGTCCTCAACGAAGTTCTTGTATGACACGGCAATCTGTTCACGAGTAGTCTCGATGTCAGGGTTGCCTACAACCTTCACGATGTCACCGATATGGAACTGAAGCTGTTCTGAGTCTTCCAATCCTGCAATCCTTGTTGTACGGACCTCAGGACCCTTTGTGTCGATGAGGATGGCGATACGGTTGCTTACCTCACGTACATTATGGATAAGCTTGTCCATACCTTCACGAGTTCCGTGGGCTGTGTTCATACGTACTACATTCATTCCTGCCTCGAAGAGTGAACGAATGAAGTCAACTTCGCATCTTAAATCGGAGATGGATGCGACAATCTTTGTCTGCTTGAGCATCATAATATTTTTGCTTATTAAAAAAACAATCTACCTTACCTTGCATTATTCATTCTTCATAATGCAAGAGTTAAAAGTTAAGAGTTAAAAGTTAAAAATTGGAGATTACTCATTTGTCATGTTAAATCTATAATGTCAAGTCTATGCGTACCGACATGAACCGGAGGCATAAATCATAGATTCGAAATTTGAGATTCTTTTCAAGAACTTCAAATTTCTCAACTCAACTTTTAACTATTAACTGTTAATTGTTAACTCCTGTATGAAGAATACAGGTTTAAATCGGGTGCAAAGTTACGACAAAAAGGCTCTTTTACCAATTTTTATCACTAAAATGATGCAATATTGTATTATATTTTGTTTTTTATATTCTCTTTTGACTAAAAAAGCATACCTTTGCGATGATAAGTCCACAACTTCCCAAGTCGTCTGTTTGTTGTTATGAAACGATGCGGTTCTTATTTCAGAGCCTTCTTCTTATTTTATGATAATGTGACGAAACAGCCCTTGGAACGATTAACGACGGTTTTTACAAGGTTTTGTATAAGTGTTTTTTCTTATTCGTGGAGGATATTTTTCAACCACGAATTACACGAATGGACACGAACTTTTCAAGTCCTCTTATTTGTTTTATTGCACTAAGACAACTCGTGTTGTCTGCGAATAACACGAATGCCGTCCGAGTTGATTGACGGGCTTAAAAGATTCGTGTAATTGGCTACGCCGAGCTAAAGGTTCGTAATTGCACGAGCAATTCTTTGTGTAATACATAAAAAACGTACAAGAAAAATTAGTGAAAATTCGTGTAATTCGTGGCTTCTAAATCGCCCACACGAATTCTTGTAGAACGATTAACTAACACGATAAAAAACGATGAAAAGATTAATTAAATCTGTTATGTTTGGTGCTGTGACAACAATGTTTCTCACAGCTTGTAACAATTCTAAGTACAACTACGAGACAGTGGAAAACGACCCTATGGGGGTACAGATGTACACTCTCAAGAACGGTCTCAAGGTCTATATGTCAGTCAACAAGGAACAGCCACGCATTCAGACGGCTATAGCCGTACATGCAGGAGCAAAGAACGAGCCAGAGGAAAGTACTGGTCTTGCACACTATCTTGAGCACGTGATGTTCAAGGGTACAGAGCAGTTCGGAACACTCGATTATGCCAAGGAGAAGCCTATGCTTGACGAGATAGAGCGTCTCTACGAGGTGTACCGCAAGACATCTGACCCTGCAGAGCGTAAGGCTATCTATCACCAGATAGACAGTGTGAGCTATGAGGCATCAAAGCTTGCTATACCAAATGAGTATGACAAGTTGATGGCGACTATCGGTTCAGATGGTTCAAATGCTTACACAAGCTATGACCTTACTTGTTATGTGGAAGACATACCATCCAACCAGATTGACAACTGGGCAAAGGTACAGGCAGACCGTTTCAAGAATATGGTTATCCGTGGTTTCCATACAGAGCTTGAAGCAGTATATGAGGAGTATAATGGCGGACTTACTGAGGACTGGGACAAGCTCCACGACACTATTTCTACGGTTCTATATCCAAGCCACTCTTACCGTCGTGGTATCATCGGTAAGCAGGAACATCTCAAGAATCCGTCAATCACCAATATCAAGAAGTTCTTTGAGACATACTATGTGCCAAACAATATGGCTATCTGTGTATCTGGTGACTTCATTCCTGACTCAATGATAGCAGTTATCGAGCGTTACTTTGGTGACATGAAACCAAACGAGTCATTGAAGAAGTTCGAGTTCAAGCGTGACCCTGAGCTGAAGGCAGCTGTGAGCAAGACTGTTGTCACTCCACAGGAGGAATATGTGTCTATTGCATGGCGATTTGACGGTACTGCAAGTCATCAGTTGGATACACTCTCTGTTCTTGATAATATTGTCTGCAACGGTAAGGCAGGTCTCTTTGACCTTGACCTCAACCTCAAGCACAAGGTGCTCTATGCACAGAGTGGTGTGAATGATGCTGCCGACTACTCATATTGGGAACTCCGTGCATACCCAATGCCAGGACAGACTCTCGATGATGTGAAGACTATCGTTCTCGATGAGATAGAGAAGCTCCGCAAGGGTAAGTTCTCTAAGGAACTCATGGAGGCAGTAATCAATAATGAGAAACTGTCTGAGCAGAAGAAACTCGAAAGCAACTCACAGCGTGTGACTATGATGGTCAATGCCTTCATCAACGACCAGCAGTGGAGCGATGTAGTGACAATGACTGACCGTGAGGCAAAGATTAGCAAGGATGCCGTTGTGGAATTCGCTAACAAGCATATCCGCAAGGACAATTATGTAGTAGTATATAAGCGTAAGGGTACTGACCCTAACATACAGCCAGTTGAGAAGCCAGCCATCACACCTATCGTCATGAACCGTGATGTGACAAGCGACTTCGTAAAGGCTGTCAGCGACTCAAAGGTTGAACCTATCGAACCAGTGTTCCTCGATTTCTCAAAGGACATCACAAAGGCAGAGACTGCAAACAAGTTGCCTGTCGTATATCGTCAGAATAGCATCAACAAGCTATTTACTCTCAACTACATCTACGACATGGGTTCATTTGCTGACCCTACATTGCCATTTGCATCTAACTACCTCGAATATGTAGGTACAGACAGCCTTACGGCAGAGCAGGTGTCTGAGGCATTCTATCGTCTTGGATGTTCTTACAACATAAATGTAGGTAACAAGCGTATCTATGTTACATTGCGTGGACTTGATGAGAATCTCGATAAGGCAGTGGCACTTCTTGACCATCTCATGACACATGCTCGTACAGACAAGGACGCATGGAACACATATCTCGATGCACAGATACAGGCACGTAAGATGCAGCTTGGCGACTTCAGCTCTTATCTCAGTGCAATGCGTTCATACCTTGCATGGGGTGAAGAGTGGTCAAAGGAACAGAACTTGAGTAATGAACGCCTTCGCAGCCTCTCACCAGATACACTTCTTCTTAACTTGAAGAACCTCTCACAGTATCAGCATGAGGTGGCTTACTATGGACCACGTTCAGTAGATGAGGCTGTAAAGGTGCTTGCAGATAATCATCATGTGGCAGCCTCACTCAAGGCACCACTTGCAAACAAAGAATGGAAGAATGTCATCGTGAAGGATAACCGTGTATTCTTCGTACCATTTGATGATACAATGAACTTTGACCTCACACACTACGGAAGCGAGGGTAAGGAGTATGACTCGTCAATTCTTCCTGCCGTAAGCCTCTATCAGGAGTACTTCGGCGGTGGAATGAACTCAATCGTGTTCCAGGATATGCGTGAGAAGAAAGCACTTGTATATGGTGCAAATGCTCGTATTATCATGCCTGCACGCAAGAATGACTATATGTACTTCGTGTCATACGCAGAATCACAGAGTGACAAACTTAATGATGTCGTTGCTACATTCAATGGTATCATCAACGATATGCCAGAAGTGAAGGAGTCTTTCCGTATTGCCAAGGAAGCAGTCATTGCACGACTCCGTACTCAGCGTACTACGGGTATGGATATCCTCCGTGCATACTTCTCAGCGCGTGACTGTGGACTTGATACAGACCCAAATGCACTTGTATATGAGAAGGTGAAGGATATGACCCTCACTGATCTTGTTAAGTTCCAGCAGAAGTATGTCAAGGGTAAGCCATTCCACTATGGTATCGTCGGAAAGAAGTCTGCGCTCGACTTTGCACAGCTCCGTGCCCTTGGTACTGTCGAAGAGATTACACCAGAACAACTTTTCGGATATTGATTCCCATTGTTCTTGCTTCGCAAAGAAAAACTTTCAAAATATTGGCAAGCCCCATATCTCACACCAGAGATATGGGGCTTGCTTTAATGGGTTATTTTGGTGTCATCAAAATATTTTTTCCTCGTTTTCGTTTTATTATGTAGGAATAATACTTAATTTTGCAGAAGCAATACAGATAATATGAAAAAGGTATTCACATACATACTTCCGTTGGTGTTGGTAATGATGATGTTCTCTTGTGAGGATACTGAGAGTTTCAGCACTAATGAGGCATTGCGCCTCTCATTTAGTGAGGATACTGTGTCATTTGACACGGTGATAAGCACCGTTATGTCAAGCACTAAGCGTGTGATGATATTCAACAATAATAAGGAGGGGCTCAGGGTTACGAGTGCCCGACTTGCCAGTGGTGGTGCAAGTGGGTTCCGTATAAACGTAGATGGACGTAAAGGACCCGTGGTCAACGATATAGAAGTATTGAAGGAAGATAGCATCTTCATGCTTGTGGAGGTAAAGACAGACGTGACGAACAGTGTTGAACCTGTTGTTGTACGTGATTCTGTTTTGTTCACGCTTGAATCAGGTGTTGTGCAGAAGTTGATATTGGAGGCACAAGGACAGGATGCTATTATTCTTCGTGCCCCACGATGTAAGCGGGGTGAGACAATGGTGTTCCAGAGTGGAATGCCTTACCTTATATATGATAGTCTTGTGGTTGATTCTGATGCCACAGTTAACATTGAGGCTGGTGCAACGCTCATGTTCCATTCCAATGCCAGCATACTTGTGCATGGACGGCTTAACATCAACGGAGAGAAGGGAAGAATGGCTACACTCAGAGGTGATCGCACAGACAGGATGTTCACGTACCTGCCTTACGACCGCATAGATGCACAGTGGGGTGGCATACGTCTCTATGGTTCAAGCACAAATAATGTTATTCGCTATGCCGACATCCATGGAGGTAACTATGGCATAGAGTGCGATAGCACGGGTACTGACAAGGTTAAACTGACAATAGAAAACAGCATCATAACGAATGTGAGTGGTTTTGGACTATGGGCTGAGAATTGCAAGATTGACGCTCGTAACAGCATCATCAGTAATGCACGTTATGATTGTGTGAATGTGACTGGTGGTGAATATGACTTCGTACATTGTACCATAGCGCAGTTCTATGCGTTGGGTACATACAGTGAAGGTAATGCGCTTCGTATTGCCAATGTTAAGGAACTCGACCCATGCGCATTGACTTTCCACATGGATAATTCCATCGTCACGGGTTTTGCCAAGGATGAGGTGTTTGCCAGTCGTTTCAAGGGAAATAATGAGGTGGCAAAAGATGAAGCCTTGTTTGACCTAATCTTCTACAACTGCCTTGTTACGACGGATACTATAGGTGCAGGCGAATACTTTGTTGATTGCATCATTGATGACATCAACGGCGATATCAACCGCAAGAAGCATTTCAAGAACATAGACACTCATGCCTTCATGTTTGACTATCATCTCGATAGCCTCTCATACGCATGTGGCAAAGCTTCTAACGCATACATAACTGCCCTGCCAAATGATATGTTTGGAACTGAACGTAAAGCTGGCAACGTGGATATCGGAGCTTTGCAAGGGGAATAAAGGTGATGGAAATTGAACGATAAAAAAAGAGCAAATGGGTATTAAGAAAAATTAATACTCATTTGCCTTTCTTTGACCGTTAATAAAAGAAACCTAAACCCACAAAAAAAGCAGAAGTGATACCTTCCGCCAATAATAGTGTCAGCCTTTTTGGTTTGCACATTTATATGTCATGATATATGAATATAGTTTTCCGTTAACTATTTGTAATCGTAGTACCCAGAACTTCTTTCTCAAACGTAGCTGCATCGACAATACGACATCCTGCAACCTTACGAAGCACAAGAAGATCTTGATCTCCAGTCACAAGGTAGTTAGCTTTGGAATCCAAGGCAAGAGCCAAAAGATAATCATCTGC
>JAGCWG010000233.1 GCA_017961965.1 Bacteroidaceae bacterium
CTCATGGCTGAGGGTTATGGATTCGGTGCTGAGGGTGACTGGAAGACAGAATGTCTCTACCGCACTCTCTGGGTTATGAACCAGGGTCTTGAGAAGGGATGCTCATTCCTCGAGGACTACACTCTCAACTTCGCTTCTGACTGCACATCAAGCCTCCAGAGCCACATGCTCGAGGTATGTCCACTCATCGCAGTTGACAAGCCAACACTTGAGGTACACTTCCTCGGTATCGGTATCCGCAAGCAGCAGACAGCTCGTCTCGTCTTCACTTCAAAGACAGGCTTCGGTATCAAGGCTACTATCGTTGACCTTGGCAACCGCTTCCGTCTCATCACAAGCGAGGTTGAGTGTATCAAGCCAAAGCCAATGCCAAACCTCCCTGTAGCATCTGCTCTCTGGGTTCCACAGCCAACATTCGAGATTGGTGCTGGTGCATGGATTCTCGCACGTGGTACTCACCACAGTGCATTCTCTTACGACATCACTGCAGAGTACTGGGAAGACTTCGCTGAGATTACTGGTATGGAGTTCATCAACATCGACAAGAACACTACTATCACAGGCTTCAAGACTCAGCTCCGCAACAACGAGGTTTACTTCATGCTTAACAAAGCGCTCAAATAAATTATAAATTAAGAATTCAAAATTCAAAATTATTTGTACTGTGAAAGAAAACGTCATTGTACAGAAGACAGAGTTGTTTGCAGACAGAATTGTGAAAGCAAGAAAATACCTTATAGAAAACCATAAGGAATTTCGCTTGTCTGACCAACTTCTAAGATGTGGAACGTCTGTCGGTGCTATGGTGAAGGAATCACAGTTTGCTCAAAGCAAAGCAGATTTTATAAACAAACTATATGTAGCTCTGAAAGAAATAAACGAGGCTATATATTGGATTGAACGCCTGCATAATGGAGAATACTTCTCTGATAGCATGTTTGATTCTATTATAAAAGATGCACAGGAAATCAGGGCAATACTTATCAGTATACTTAAGACAACTAAGGGCAACAATTAATTTTGAATTTTGAATTCTGAATTTTGAATTTTAACTTATGACTGCAAAACAAACTATTGAGGCTGGTAAGGCTATTCTCGGTATCGAGTTTGGTTCTACACGCATCAAGGCTGTTCTCATCGACGAGGAGAACAAGCCAATAGCTCAGGGAAGCCACGAGTGGGAAAACCAACTCGTTGACGGACTCTGGACATACAGCACAGAAGCTATCTGGTTCGGTCTTGAGGATGCTTACGCAGACCTCCGTAAGAACGTAATCAAGGAATATGACTGTGAGATTGAACATCTCGCATCTATTGGTATCTCTGCTATGATGCACGGATACATGGCATTCGGTCCTACAGGCACAGCAAGCAAGGGAGCTCCTGCTTCTGAGGCAGAGAAGATTCTCGTGCCTTTCCGCACATGGCGTAACACTAACACTGGTGCTGCCGCTGCTGAGCTTTCAAAGCTCTTCAACTATAACATCCCACTCCGTTGGTCTATCTCTCACCTCTATCAGGCTATCCTCAACGGTGAGGAGCACGTGAGCGACATCACATACATCACAACCCTCGCTGGTTACATCCACTGGCGTCTCACAGGTGAGAAGGTTCTCGGTGTAGGCGATGCTTCAGGTATGATTCCTGTTGACCCAAAGACTAAGTCTTACAACGCTGAGATGGTTAAGAAGTTCAATGACCTCGTTGCTCCAAAGGGTTACCCATGGAAGCTTGAGAACATTCTTCCTAAGAGCATCTCTGCAGGTGAGTATGCAGGAACACTTACTGAGCACGGAGCACATCGTCTCGACATCTCTGGACACCTCAAAGGTGGTTGCCCACTCTGTCCTCCAGAGGGTGACGCAGGCACAGGTATGGTAGCTACAAATGCCGTTAAGCAGCGTACTGGTAACGTATCAGCAGGTACATCTTCATTCTCAATGATTGTACTTGAGAAGGACCTCTCTAAGCCAAACGAGATGATTGACATTGTTACTACACCAGACGGCTCACTCGTTGCCATGGTTCACTGTAACAACTGTACTTCAGACATCAACGCTTGGGTTAAGCTCTTCAAGGAGTATCAGGAACTTCTCGGTGTACCAGTAGATATGAACGAGGTTTACGGCAAGCTCTACAACCACGCTCTTACAGGTGATGCTGACTGTGGTGGTGTACTTGCTTACAACTACATCTCTGGTGAGCCTGTAACAGGACTTCAAGAAGGTCGTCCAATGGTTGTACGTTCAGCTAATGACAAGTTCAACCTTGCAAACTTCATCCGTACAAACCTCTACGCTACTGTAGCTGTACTCAAGCTTGGTAACGACGTACTCTTCAATGAGGAGAAGATTAAGGTTGACCGTATCACTGGTCATGGTGGTCTCTTCAAGACTCCAGGCGTAGGACAGCGTGTACTTGCAGCAGCCCTCAACTCCCCTATCTCTGTAATGGAGACAGCTGGCGAAGGTGGTGCATGGGGTATCGCCCTTCTTGCATCTTACCTCGTGAACAATCCAAAGAAGCAGAACCTTGCTGACTGGCTTGAGAGCGTAGTATTCGCTGGCAACACAGGTGTTGAGATTGCTCCTACAAAGGAAGATGTAGAAGGCTTCAACAAGTACATCGAGGTTTACAAGGCTGGTCTTGCTATCGAGCAGGCAGCAGTAGCTAATAAGAAGTAATAAACAAAGACCCTCTCCCCGCCCCTCCCCCTCTATGGGGAGAGAGGGCCATCCGGGACAAAGCACTCACGAAATTGCATTAGTCACCCCTCTCGCCATAGAGAGAGAGAGGAGATGGATGTGAGAGGATCTAATAAATAATAATAGTATTTAGTAAAGATTATGGCAAATTCAATTAGTGTTTTGAATCACGCTGCGGATAATATCCGTATCCTCGCTGCTTCAGCAGTTGAAAAGGCTAAGTCTGGTCACCCAGGTGGTGCAATGGGCGGTGCTGACTTCATTAACGTTCTCTATTCAGAGTACCTCAACTACGATCCAAAGAATCCTGAGTGGGTTGGACGCGACCGTTTCTTCCTCGACCCAGGCCACATGGCTCCAATGCTCTACTCTCAGCTTACTCTCATCGGTAAGTTCACTCTTGATGAGCTTGCACAGCTCCGTCAGTGGGGTTCTCCAACAACAGGTCACCCAGAGTTTGAGATTGCTCGTGGTATAGAGAATACTTCAGGTCCACTCGGACAGGGACATGTATTTGCTATCGGTGCTGCCATCGCTGCTAAGTTCCTCGCAGCTCACACAGGCAACCCAACATTCGCTAAGGAAACAATCTACGCATATATCTCTGATGGTGGTGTTCAGGAAGAGATTTCACAGGGTGGTGCTCGTATCGCTGCTACTCTCGGTCTTGACAACCTCATCATGTTCTATGACTCTAACGACATTCAGCTCTCTACTGAGACTAAGGATGTTATGACAGAGGATACTGCTGCTAAGTATCGTGCCCTCGGTTGGGAAGTTATCGAAATCGTAGGTAACGATGCTGCACAGATTCGTTGCGCCCTCGATGCTGCTAAGAAGGTTCAGGGCAAGCCAACACTCATCATCGGTAAGTGTATCATGGGTAAGGGTGCCCTCAAGGAGGACGGTTCTTCTTACGAGGCAAACTGCAAGACTCACGGTGCTCCACTCGGTGGCGACGCTTACAAGAACACTATCAAGAACCTCGGCGGTGACCCAGAGAATCCATTCGTAATCTTCGACGACGTTAAGGAACTCTACGCTAACCGCGCTAAGGAACTTGAGGCTATCGTTGCTGAGCGTTATGCTGAGGAGAAGGCTTGGGCTGCTGCTAACCCAGAGAAGGCTGCACAGCAGGCTGACTGGTTCGCAGGCAAGGCTCCAAAGATTGACTGGAGCAAGTGCGTTCAGAAGGACAACGATGCTACTCGTTCAGCATCTGCAGCATGTCTCTCAGTTCTCGCTGAGCAGGTACCTAACATGATTTGTGCTTCTGCCGACCTTTCTAACTCAGATAAGACTGACGGCTTCCTCAAGAAGACTCATGCATTCACAGCAGGTGACTTCTCTGGTGCATTCTTCCAGGCTGGTGTTGCTGAGCTTACTATGGCATGTTGCTGTATCGGTATGGCTCTCCACGGAGGTGTTATTCCAGCATGTGGTACATTCTTCGTATTCTCTGACTACATGAAGCCAGCTGTACGTATGGCTGCTCTCATGGAGCTTCCTGTTAAGTTCATCTGGACTCACGATGCATTCCGCGTAGGTGAGGATGGACCAACTCACGAGCCAGTTGAGCAGGAGGCACAGATTCGTCTCATGGAGAAACTTAAGAACCACCACGGCAAGCCATCTACTCTCGTTCTCCGTCCAGCAGATGCTAAGGAGACAACTGAGGCTTGGAAGCTTGCGATGGAGAATATGTCAACTCCAACAGCTCTCATCCTCTCTCGTCAGAATATCAACAACCTCCCAGCAGGTAACGACTATAGCCTCGCTGCTAAGGGTGGTTACATCGTAGCAGGTTCAGATGCTAACCCAGACGTTATCCTCGTAGCTACAGGTTCAGAGGTATCTACACTCGTTGCAGGTGCTGAACTTCTCCGCAAGGATGGCAAGAAGGTACGCATCGTCAGCGTTCCATCTGAGGGTCTCTTCCGTCAGCAGTCTAAAGAATACCAGCAGAGCGTACTCCCACAGGGTGTGAAGAAGTTCGGTCTCACCGCTGGTCTGCCAGTGAACCTCCTCGGTCTTGTGCCAGAAGCAGAAGGCAGCATCTGGGGTCTTGAGTCATTCGGATTCTCTGCTCCTTACAAGGTGCTCGACGAGAAGCTCGGTTACACAGCAGAAAACGTTTACGCACAAGTCAATAAGCTTTTCTAATGATTTCCATTGGTATAGCATCCGATCATGCCGCTTTTCCTCTCAAGCAGTTCGTCAAGAGCTACTTGGAGGAGAAAGGCATTGAATATAAGGACTACGGCACCTACACTGAAGACAGTTGCAACTATGCCACCTATGGTCACAAGTTGGCTGAAGGCATCGAAGCTGGTGAAGTGGAACGCGGCATCGCCATGTGCGGTTCGGGCGAAGGCATCTCCATGACCCTCAACAAGCATCAGAGCATTCGTGCCGGTCTTGTTTGGCAACCAGAGATTGCCCACCTCATCCGTGAGCACAACAACGCCAACGTCATTGTCTTCCCTGGCAGATTCATCAGCGAAGACGTATGCCGTCAATGTCTCGACGAATTCTTCAATACTGAGTTTGCAGGAGGTCGCCATCAGCAGCGCATTGAAGACATCCCCTGTAAATAATGTCAAACAATAACTGCTAAAAAGGCACATCCGACATCCACTTGTCGGGTGTGCCTTTTTGTAGTGTCACACAGATAGCAAGATTTTCACAGAGTCTTCACGATTTCATTGAGGTATTTTACTCACCAGCGTAAGACAGAGTCCTCCTTTGGTGCTCCTTGTGTTCGTAGTGGCAAGATAGCAGGTGAACGACATCACTCATCCGAGAAATCAAAGTGCCTGTCCCTTGTGATTCTGTTACGCTTCATAATGATGTCATCCGCACCTTTTTGAGATTTCTGAACTTCCATATTTTACACCTTTTTGAGATTTTCTGCAAGAGTTTTGACGGAAAAGCAGAATCACGAGGGACAGGTCAACTGATACAACTCCTTAGCATGAATCAAAGTTTCTGCCCCCCTGATTTTTGTTTGTGCTAGTTTCGCTAGTCCACTAGTTTCACTGGCATCCTTTCCTTCTGGCTTGCTCCAGTAGCACCTCCAGATGGCGCTTCTCGTTGAGAAGCATCTCTATCTGCTGCTCCAGAATGACCACGCGCTGGCGCATGCCTTTGTTTTCTTCTCGCAGGCGCTGGAGTTCCTCGTCTTGGCCTTTGCGGTAGCCGGTGCGGGCAGCGTACATCCTCTCTTTGATGCCGCCCTGGGTGACAAACTGCTTCTCCAGGCCGCTCAGGTAGGTCTTCATCATCTTGTCCACCATGTGGAGGAGGGTCAGGGCTATGTTGCACAGCTCTTCGGCGTTCCATTTGGCGAAGAAGGGCTCATAGTCATTCACCTTGTTGTGGAAGCGGCAGAAGCGGAGCATTTCGTCATAGCGGGGATGTGATGGATCCCAGCGCGTGAGGCTTCGCGTGA
>JAGCWG010000234.1 GCA_017961965.1 Bacteroidaceae bacterium
AGCTTTCAAAGCAAATTGTAAGTAAAATAATGGCGATAACTTTTACATTAGTCATTCCTCCTCCCAAGATAAGGAAGAGAGTGGGTGTGGGTAAGAGTGTCTGCCTAATACAAACTCATATATGGATATACCACAGACAAGCTTAACAAAAGAGCTCTCTCAGATATTTGGAGAGAGAGCCATCAACAACATCACCGACTACGTCATGGAGTTCAGTTAACGCATTCTCATGGCGTTGTTAGTTTATTTCGTCGGAAAGTTCATCGTAGAGAAGGTACTCAAACTGGTACGAACAATGATGAGCAAACGGCAGATAGAGCCATCGCTGCGCTCATTCACAGATAGCGCACTCAGCATAGGACTCTACTTCATCCTCGGTTTCTCAATAGTCACCATCCTCGGTATTCAGACCACGGAGTTTGCAGCCCTCTTTGCTGCCGCCGGTATGGCTATTGGTATGGCTCTCTCTGGCACGCTCCAGAATTTTGCAGGTGGAGTAATGATTCTCCTATTCAAACCATACAAGGTAGGTGATGTCATCGACGCGCAAGGATTCTGCGGAAAGGTGGAACAGATACAGATCTTCCACACAATCATTATGACTGCCGACAAACAGACAATCATCATTCCTAATGGCGGACTTGCCACAGGTTCTCTCAAGAACCTCACAAAATCGCCACATCGCCGAGTGGATATAAACGTGGAGGTTGCCTATGGAACAAAGCCAGAGGATGTGCGCGTCATCCTTCGCAAGAGTATCGACGATGACGAGCGCATCATCAAGGAATCCGGCTTAGAGCCAGCACTTCCAATGGCCGCCATGTCAGCATCAAGCATCGTGTTCTCTTTCCGCGTATGGGTTGAGTCCGCAAACTACTGGCCAGTACTTTTCGACTGCACAGAAAGGATTTACACAGACCTCACAGCCGCAGGCATAGAGATACCATTCCAGCAGATAGACGTACACATGAAGAATTAGGAATGAGTAATGAGGAATTAGGAATGGTTTGTTAGCTATGAAGGACATTCGTCCGTTAACTCCTTGCTAACTTCTGTTAACTACATAAAAAAGAGACCATCCGCGTACATTGGTACACGGATGGTCTCTTTTTTATCCTGTTGTTATCTTGTTGCAAGTAATGCTTCAATCTCTTCCACCACTTTCTGCGCCTTCTGCGCAAAGTATTCTTGGTTATCAATCACCTTGAGGTAAGGGTGACCTATCCAAGCCTCATAAACCTTGCGGTCGAGTTCTCTGGCAATACGCATACCTTCCTCGTTTGCCTGTTCATATCTCTGAGCATTTGTGCTCGTGGTATAGAACTCCTCACTACCGCAAGCCGTGGTCGTCATGTGAAGCACGGCGTCATAACGGCGACGCAATTCTTCTGATGATGTGCCAGCAAGTTCCATAAGGTGACTCCACATCTCAGCGGTCATATATGCCGAGATATCCATTGTACCACGGTCGCAGATGATAAGACAAGGCATGTCAAGAGTCTTTGCCATGAGCGTAAAGCGATCCTCAAAGGCAAGTTGCATCTCAAGAGTCGCCTTTTCTCCCTCATAGAAGAAATCCTTGTTCTTCGTGAGATAGTTCATACCCGACTGAGTGAATAATGTTGGCATCTCAGGGATGGTAAATACCTTGTATCCCTTATTCGTGAAATGGTCAACAATAAGTTCCAATGCACTTGTCTTACCAGCACATGGTCCTCCAGTCAGAACTATACGTGTTATTTTATTATTCATATTATGGAAACTCGACTAAACAAAAAATAGAGAAAATGAAAATGATTTCATTTTCTCTATCGGATGTTTCAAAAATGTGTGATCCGGAAGGGATTCGAACCCTTGACCCACAGCTTAGAAGGCTGTTGCTCTAATCCAACTGAGCTACCGGACCATCCTTTTTTGCTTTAGCGGGTGCAAAGGTAGGCACTTTTTTGTAAAACACCAAAAGAAAGCGAAAGATTTTTAGTCTTTTGCATTAATATATGTGCCAAACATTGTACAATTGGGAGAATAATGCCCATAAATCTCCCAATTGTACAATGTGTATGTATGAATTTTATATCGGTCTTGTGACATCGTACAACCATTTACGGTGCTCATCGTCAAGACGTGGAGAAAGACGGTCGTAAACGGTTTGCTGGTATGAGTTGAACCACGCTTTTTCTTCGTCTGTGAGCATATCCGTGAGTATCGGACTCGTAAGGATAGGACAAAGCGTGAGATGCTCGAATGTGTAGTATGGACCGAATGTGATGCCGCTTGACTCTGGCACATCGTTGGTGAGCGCACCACGTTCTTTGCATTTCCCGCTCTTGCCAGTGAAATCAGCGTTTACTACCAACATCGTATCCTCATGACGTACACCGTGACTTCCCTCTATGTATATTCCTGGCTCATCGGTGATTATCATTCCTGGGAGCAAAGGAGTTGGACGCCATTGCATACGAAACTGGTGAAGATCGATTGCCTCATGTACGGACATGAACTGACCTACGCCATGACCTGTACCGTGGAGATAGTTGATACCGTATTTCCACATCGGAGCACGTGCAAGAGCGTCAAGCTGAGTGCCATTCGTTCCCTTTGGGAATACTGCGCTTCCGAGGTTAATCCATCCACGGAGCACGAGCGTGTAGTCACGCTTCATCTCCCATGTGAGAGGTCCGAGCGGAATGGTACGTGTGATGTCTGTCGTGCCGTCAAGGAACTGTGCTCCTGAGTCGATGAGGAGCAAGCCCTCGGGCTTGACAGGTATGTCGGTCTCTGGTGTTGGGTCGTAATGAACGATTGCACCATGATGAGCATAACCCATTATACTCTCAAAGCTAATGCCCTTGAAGTCTGACTGTTCAGCACGGAAAGCCTCCAGTTTTGCAGCCAGTGAAAGTTCAGTCTGTCCGCCTTTTGGGACATTATCAAGTGTCCACTTAATCCATTTTACCATAGCCACGCCATCCTTTTCCATTGCATTGCGGTAGCCTCTTATCTCCGTCTCGTTTTTGAAGATAAGCATCTCACCAATCGGCGACTTACGTGCCACAGGCTTACGGATCGACTTGCGTGCGTTATGGTTTGTCTTCTCTGGTTGGAAGAATATCGGACAGTCGTATCTACCCAGTTCGGCAAATACGTTGTCGTATGGTTTTGTGCTTACACCATTTTCTTTGAGGTACTCCTTTACTTCTGGGGTAAGTTTGTTATTATTTATAAATAATGTGGCATCATCTTGTGAAATGATAAGGTATGACACGAAGAATGGCGTGTAAAGGATATCATCAGCACGAAGATTAAGTGTCCATGCAATCTCTTCAAGCGAACAGACAAGGAGTGTGTTACCGTTAAGTTTCTCACGTATGCGCTGAAGCTTGCTCTTGGCAGTCTCACCTGCATACTTTATGTCGTGGATAAATACCTTGCTGTCAGGTATGGACGGACGGTTGAGCCATATCTCGTTGAATGGATCTGTTACGGATTTGATGGTAAGTCCGTAGAAATTGAGGTCTTCCTTTAATGAATCGAACTCAACGACAGTCATCACCTCACCATCTACGCCAACAACCTCACCACTTGACAGCTCGCTGCCAAGCCATTCCGTGATGGAAGGCGTACCTTCAATCTTCTCCTTTTGAAGAATAAATTCCGTTTCCTCCAACTGTTCCTTCGCCTGAATGAAATAACGGGAATCAGTCCAAAGGGCAGCCTTGCCAAGTGTCACTACGGCTGTTCCTGCGCTACCCGTGAATCCTGTGAGCCAACGTCTTGACTTCCATCTCTCAGGCACGTATTCTCCGCTGTGTGGATCTGTACTTGGAACGATGAATGCGCTTATGCCCTCCCTTCTCATGAATGCGCGGAGGTTAAGCAAACGATATGCTATGATCTTGTTCATTGGTCTTATATTAAAATGTGCTTGCCTAACATGGCAAGCACTACCCTATTTTACATCTAAAGAAAGTTTTCTGCTGAAAGCGTAGATGATGACAAAGCTCACCAGCGGAATGACAAAAGGAATGATGAATGAACCAGTCACATCTGCGAGGTAAGCCATCAAGAGGAATCCGCATCCACCCACAGGGGTCATCATCAGTACGGATGATGCCGACTTGGTAAGGTTGCCAAGTCCACGAAGTGATAGTGCGAATATTGTTGGGAACATGATTGCCTCAAAGAAGTAATTGCCCATAAGGAACACGATAGGAAGGTGACGAGTCCATGATTCCGCATCTCCTGCCGATGAAACGGAGGTGAGAATGAGCAGCACCATACAACACACACTACCAGTTGCACACCATTTCAGGAACTTCTCTGCAGGTATGGTCTTCATTACCCAACTGCCGATGAAACGTCCGCCCATGAAGATGAAGAGTGAGAACGAAAGGGTGTATGATGCAGCACTTGCATCAAGCAGCCCTGTACCTGTGGCGAAGTTTACGAAATAGCTGTTTATGCTTATTTCTCCCACCTCATATGCGAGAAGAGCGAAAAGCCCGAACAGGAATGTCTTGTTTTTGAAAAGCCTTTTCAGTTTTGCCGTACCTGTTTCTTCTTCCTCCTCAATGTCTCTTAAATCCTCCTCATGAGTTATCTCAGGCAGTTCGCTGAGAAGGAATACGACAGCTACGATTACGACTATAGCGCCCATGATGGTGTAAGGAATAGCCACGTCGGCAGATGTGTCGCTGAAGAGGAACACGCCTACGATGAATGGAGCAAGGCTGCTGCCAAGTCCGTTGAACGACTGTGAAAGGTTGAGTCGCGAAGTTGCTGTCTCCTGTGGTCCCAGTTCCGTAACGTATGGGTTGGCGGATGTCTCAAGGAATGCAAGGCCGCATGCGATGATAAACAGGCATGCAAGGAATGCGGCCAATGTTCCGGCATAGGCACCAGGAATGAACAGGAATGAGCCTAAAGCAAAGAGAGAAAGACCGAACACCACACCATTTCGGTAACCGAAACGATTGATGAACAGTCCTGCAGGTATTGCCATGAGGAAGTAGCCAAGATAGGTCACCACCTGTATGAGTGCTGATTCAGTGATACTTATTTCAAGTGAATCCTGAAAATGTTTGTTGAGTACATCAAGAATTGCACGTGCAAAACCCCACATAAAGAAGAGTGAGGTGATAAGCACGAAAGGTACGATGTACTTCTTTTCAGTTATAGATTTGTTATTTCCCATTTGTTCTATCTTGTCTGGTTCTGCCTTAGTAAAAGCTTTTTAGCCAAGGCTTGCTTGAAATATTATTCGTTATTTATCTGTTTTGCTCTTTCTTTTGCCTCACGCTTTGCCTTCTTGCGAAGGTTGTTGCGAGC
>JAGCWG010000235.1 GCA_017961965.1 Bacteroidaceae bacterium
CTTCAGGTGGATTGTAACCGCAAGTACGGATTCTCTGCCGACCAGACGCTTCAGGTCATACAGAGTCTTTACGAGAAGAAGTTTACGACCTACCCACGTGTAGATACGACTTTCCTCTCGGATGATATCTACCCTAAGTGCCCGGGCATACTTGCAGGCATAAAGGGCTACGAACAGTTTACGCAACCGCTTGCAGGAACAAAACTTAACAAGTCGAAGAAGGTGTTCGACTCATCAAAGGTGACTGACCACCATGCCATCATTCCTACGGGAGTGGCAGCTGTCAATCTTACCGACTTCGAGAAAATGGTCTATGACCTTATTGCTCGTGCATTCATAGCTGTATTCTATCCCGACTGTAAGTTTGAGACGACAACTGTCTTTGGCGAAGTGCCTATGACGGGAAAGGATGAGACGGTCATGTTCCGTACAAGCGGACGCAAGGTTCTTGATGACGGTTGGAAGGTTATATATAAGAAGGATGCTGCTATTGCAGATGAAGCAAACCCGGAGACAGAGGAAGCTGACACGCTCCCTTCATTCTCCAAAGGCGAGTCAGGTCCTCATGTTCCTTCTCTTGCAGAGAAATGGACACAGCCGCCTAAGCCTTACACCGAGGCAACCCTTCTCCGTGCAATGGAGACGGCAGGTAAGTTTGTGGATAACGAGGAATTGCGTGACGCCATGAAGGAGAACGGCATTGGTCGTCCTTCTACTCGTGCTGCCATTATCGAAACCTTGTTCAAGCGCAGGTACATCCGTAAGGAGCGCAAGAACCTCATAGCTACTCCTACGGGTGTTGAGCTTATCGGCATTATCCGTGAGGAACTCCTCAAGAGTGCCGAACTCACGGGACAATGGGAAAAGAAGCTTAGAGACATAGAACATCATACTTACGATGCACGTCAGTTTATTGCCGAACTAAAGCAGATGGTTACGGATATTGTCACGACAGTACGTAGCGACAATTCCAACCGCTCTGTGGCAATCACGACGGAAGAAGACCTCAAAAAGAAAACTCCAAGGAAGAAGGCAGAGCCTAAGGCAGATGCTACTCCAAAGGCATCCGCACCATCTGCACAGGCTCCAAAGGGTGAAGCACCTGCAGGATTCCGACCTAAGAATGATGGCAAGGCTTCAACAAAGCCTTCTGTCAAGGCAGATGTTGAGGCTATCAAGGCATCATACAATCCTGACGACATGATTGGTATGCCTTGTCCGTTGTGCCACCAAGGTACAATCATCAAGGGCAAGACGGCATACGGCTGTTCACGTTGGAAGGAAGGTTGTACGTACCGCCAGATGTTTTAAGTGTTGCTAACGCTTTACTTGGAGGTTGTTAAATAGGAGTAAAAAAGAAGTTAAAGTGGAGTTAAAAAGACGATAGCCTAATCGTGAATTTCAGATTTAAGCGTCCCGAACGCATAGATAATAGATTAAATATTTGACATTCCCATCATTCGTCTCTTTAACTTCCTATATAACTCCGTTTTAACTTCAATTTAACTACAAGTTAAAGTTGAGTTATGAATAACTCTTGTCTTTCCACAATAAAAGACCGAGTTTTGCGTTTATAGTTATGTATGCGTGACTTTAGATGGCTTTTCATGAAATATAGTTGGATGTGTGTTGTAGCACTACCCCTTATGTTGTTTTCATGCTCAAATGCTAATGTTGCCCAAAAGAAGGGTGAGCAGAGCATGGCAATAGGGGAATACTATAATGCGTCAATCCAGTTCAAGAAGTCTTATTCGGCAACACCTGCCAAGGATAAGGCGAAGAGGGCAGAGAGGGCTTTCCTTTTAGGAGAGTCCTATCGTCGTTTTGGCTCTTCCACAAAGGCCATGGCAGCATACCAGAATGCTGTACGCTACAAGTATCCTGACAGTACGGCACTCTATTACCTCGGTCAACAGCAGTTACGATGTGGACAATATAAGCAGGCAGCCGAGAGTTTTGCGGCTTATCTTGAGAGAGACCCGGACAATGCTCTTGCAAAGGCAGGTCTTGAGTCTGCAAGGCTTGCTCCAGAATGGAAGGAGAATCCTAATCTTTATCAGGTAAAGAAGGAGACTGTGTTCAACTCCCGTCGCTCCGACTTCTGTCCAATGTTCGTAAATGCTGAGGCAGACCAGATAGTCTTTTCTACTACACGTGACGACACGGAGGGTGACGACATAAGCGGCATTACGGGCGTGAAGTTTGCGGACTTGTTCTTCTCCAAGAAGAATGAGCAAGGCAAGTGGTCAACGCCAGAACCAATAGAGGGTGGGGTGAACACGGAATATGATGAGGGAGTAAGTTGTATGAGCCCAGACGGCAAGACGATGTACTTCACTCGCTGCTCAAGCGACCCTGACTATCCACGTTTTGCTGAGATATGGAAAACCACGCGTAGTGATGCTTCGTGGGGTTCTCCAACCAAGTGTGACATAAGTAACGATACTCTTTCTTCCTTTGCTCATCCAGCCATTTCACCAGATGGTCAATGGCTTTATTTTGTGAGCGATATGCCAGAAGGTGAAGGTGGACTTGATATATGGCGTACAAGAATCACGTCAGCTGGTTTTGCAGGTATTGAGAATGTAGGTCCTGAAATCAATACTCCTGGAGATGAGGCGTTTCCAGTATTCAAGCCTACGGGCGAACTATTCTTTTCAAGTGATGGTCATCCTGGAATGGGAGGACTTGACATCTTAAAGGCAACGCCTAAGTATGAGGATGATGGTCCTGGATATGGGGATAATGATGAACCTCTTGGCGCACCTGTAAGTTGGACGGTTGAGAATCAAGGTTATCCGCTAAATTCAAGTGCAGATGATTTCGGTATGACATTTGAGGGAGTACATAGTCGCGGCTATTTCACGTCAAACAGGGCAGATGGTAAAGGATTTGACCATATTTATTCCTTTGAACTCCCAGAAATTGTTCAATCAGTTACAGGATGGGTGTATGAAAAGGATGGCTACGAACTTCCAGAGGCACTCGTGTATATGGTGGGCAATGATGGAACAAACGAAAAACTGAGCGTGAGGGGCGACGGCTCTTTCACGCAGGTCATCAAGCCAGGAGTGGAGTATCTTTTCCTTGGAACGTGCAAGGGCTATCTTAATGTCAAGAATGAGCTGAAGGTAGAACCAAGTGAGGACAGCGAGGAATATGTCCTTCAGTTTCCATTGCCACCAATAAACGTTCCTGTGTTGATAGATAATATCTTCTACGGATTTGACAGTGCAGACTTGACGCCAGAGTCAACTGTGTCGCTTGATAAACTCGTCACACTCCTTAACGACAACTCCAACGTAACCATCGAACTTGGAGCACACTGCGACTATCGAGGCGTTGACATCTACAACCTTGACCTCTCCCAGCGACGTGCCCAGTCCGTAGTGAAGTATCTCGTTGAACATGGCATCAGCAAGGAACGTCTCACCGCCGTAGGTTATGGCGAGACGCAACCAAAGGTAATCACTCGTAAGCTTGCATCTCAGTACGATTTCCTTCAGGAAGGTGATGTCCTCTCCGAGGAATTCATCACTCACCTCCCAGAAGAGCAACAGGAGATTTGCAATGCCCTTAACCGTCGTACCGTGTTCAAGGTACTCAGAACTACTTATCAAGAACAGAAGTCGGAAGAACAACAAAAAACAGAGAATTAGGTGCAAATCTAATTCTCTGTTTTTTGTTGTTTAGTTGTTCTAGAGAAACTAGCATTTCTAGTCATTCTAGTTTTACTAGCCTTCCTAGTTTTTTATCCCAAGAATTTATATGTGAAGTTCTGGCTCTTTGCAGATGGGAACTGGCTTCTTGTATCTACGTCCTTACGGCACTTGAGGTTGTCAATCATTCTTTCGTAGCAATGCATTGCACTTTCAGCCTTGCAACGTACTGTGAAAGTTGTGTCCTGATACTCACACTTGCCTGTAGATGGGATAGTAATAACTCTCTTGAACATAATAGAGCCTTCGTACCATCCTGGATTTGGTGTTCTGAGTTCATCAAGGATTGTACGCTTGCGGTCAGCCATCGTCATTGGCTTCTGCTCACGACGCATCATCTCGATGTCCTTGAATTCCTCAAGGCTCTGTGCTTCTGTCTTGAGGAAGAGCACGTAGTTGCTATAGCTAACCTTGAGACGGAAAGGATAGATGTTGCTTGAGTCCATGAATGTCTTGATGCGACTTGCCACATTTGTCTCAATCTTTATCTCCTTGATGGAGTAGAGAAAATCCATTGCCTCATCTACTGTTGAAACAACAACTTCGCGGTCAAAATATCTAATATATAAGTTTGTCATTGCTTTGTAATTATTAAAGTTTAGAATTCTGAACTTAAATTAGGTTTGTTAATAGTCCTTTTCCTGATTTCTTGTTCTTGATTCCTCATTAATTTCAAGTTGCAAAGTTAGTAATTTTTTCTTATTTTCCACTCTGCTGGATATAAATTATTGACTCTGTTGCCTATATTCTTTCCAAAACCGAGTGGTATGCCTTTGTATGTAAGCAAAATGAATCCTTTTGGAGCATCCACACATATTGCTTCAGTACGCAGATATGCTATTGCATTATCCTTGTCAAGCTCCACGTTTTCGAAGGCGTCTTTGCGCAATGAGTTACTCATGGCAAGGCTGTGTTCTGGTTGTAGGTTCTTGCCTTTGACTGTGGCAAGCTTGATGCCAGAATGTACGACGTGGAGGCTGTTTCTCGCTTCTTGCAGATAGGAGAGATGTTCTGTTGGGAAAGCATAGTAATTATCTTTTTCCTCGTATATCGTAAATGATTCTGCATCGTTCAGATAACCCTTCAACTCTTTAGCTATAGGTGTGTTTGGTTTTATTGCCGTGATACCTTTGGCATCCTTTCCTTTCTTGTTCTTCTTGCCATTTCCGTAGTCATCGTAATCTTCGGTGTTGTTATCATCAGTCTTACGGATAGGACATACGAAGAATCCTTCACCTGTGATGTGATGAGGAAAGAAATGGCCTTCTTTGATGCCCCAATCCTTGTCATCACAAAGTGGCAGACGTTTGCCGCCAAGTTCTGACTCAATCCATTCAATGATGTCCTCATCCTCGTAGTGGTTGTAGGTGCATGTGCTGTAAATGAGTATGCCACCCGGTTTGAGACAATGCCAAATATTGCTTACAATCTCTCGCTGACGTTTCCAACATGTCTCTACATTGTTGAGGCTCCATTCTTTTATTGCTTCTTCGTCCTTGCGGAACATACCTTCGCCTGAACATGGCGCATCGCATATTATAATATCGAATGTGTTGGTGAAGTTTGCGAAATCCTCAGCATAGTTGTTGGTGACTATCGTATTTGGATTGCCCCATTTCGTAATGTTCTCTGCAAGTATCTGGCAACGCTTCCTGTTCACCTCATTTGCAATTAGGAATGAACCTTCGGGCAGAGTGGAGATTGCGAGTGTTGACTTGCCTCCAGGAGCTGCGCACATATCAAGCGCAATTACTGGCTTGTTGATATAATTGCGTATGATGTGTGACAGGTACATGGATGATGCTTCCTGCACATAGTAAGCACCGCAATGGAATAGAGGGTCGAATGTGAAAGATGGTCTTTCATTTAGTAACCTACCTTCCTTACACCATTTTACCTCATTCCATTCTTCTGCGAGCACGCTGTCAGATGGGTTCTCGCATTTCTTTATTGGATTAATTCTTATAGAGGTAGGTGATGGAAGCCCAATAGCATCCTGAAGTTTGCGTGTTTCCTCAGAACCTATTTGTTCCTGCATCATATCTATAAAATCTTGAGGCAAAATCATACGGATTGTTATTTTTTATTGTTAAAAACTAATATTTAGAAAAAAATGTTTAACTTTGCACCACAAATTATAATATAAATTACAAATCAATGTCAGATTTCCAACTTGATAAATTAGACCATCAGATTCTAAGTATGGTCGGTGATGACGCACGAGTTCCTTTTCTTGAGGTTGCTCGTATTTGCGGCGTCTCTGGTGCTGCAATTCATCAGCGTGTAACCAGACTTACCCGTCTTGGAGTTCTCCGTGGTTCTCATTTCGATATGAACCCAGAGGTACTCGGATATGAAACGATCGCTTTCATCGGTTTGTACTTGAAGGATGTCAGCACTTTTGACACCGTTGCAGAAAAGCTTCGCAAGATTCCTGAGATTGTTGAATGTCATTATACTACTGGAGGATACGATATGTTCATCAAGGTTTATGCCAAGAATAACAGTCACCTTCTCAGTATTATTCATGACCAGCTTCAGCCACTTGGGCTTAGTCGTTCAGAGACAATCATCTCATTCCGTGAGGCAATCAAACGCCAGATTCCTGTACCAAAGTACGTGGGGGATGGAGACGAGTGAAAACGACTTGCAAAATTACAAAAGGAAGAATGAAGAATTTCGTTCTTCCTTTTTGTTTCTATGGAGTGAGGCTTTCGGATTTGCTCACCGCTGCTATAGAAGGACTGCTTTGTCTCATCTTTTACAAGATACCATTAACTGTATTTTGTGTAGAGAGTATCAACTTAACATTCCTAACTCCTTATTTCTCATTTCCTAACTAAGTCCACAAATGCATAGCATTGGTTATGCTTTTCGTCCTTTTCATGCTCCTCACGGAACACCTCTTTCCATTCGTCCTTGTTGAATGTTGGAAAGAACGTATCAGCGTTTTGGGGAGTATCGTAAACATACGTCAGACAGAGGCGGTCAGCAATATGCATGGCTTGCTCATAAACGGATGCACCACCAATAATATACACGTCACCCTCGCAGGATGCAAGTGCCTCCTCAAGGTTAGGGTAGAGGTCTGCACCAGGAAAGTCTTCTGGTTTGCCTGTACGTGAGAGCACTACGTTCCTTCTGTTTGGAAGCGCTCCCTTTGGAAAACTCTCAAAGGTCTTTCTTCCCATTATTATCGTATTGCCAGTTGTTAACGCCTTGAACCTCTTCAAGTCGTTAGGTAACCAGTATATGAGTTTGTTCTCAAACCCTATTGCATTGTTCTCTGCTATTGCGACTATGATGGAAATCATATTTGAGTTTTTTAGTTTTTAGGTTTTTAAGTTCTTGAGTTTATAAGTTTGTGTGTTTTGAGTTTTGTTGGTTCTTAAGTTTGCCAGTTTATGTAGAGACCTGACTGTGCAAGTATTTTCGTGATAACCGAAAAACTCAAAAACATAAGAACTCAAAAACTTATATACTTACAACCTCAACTTTTAACTTTTAATTTTTAACTCTTAACTTCTTGTTGTGCCTTGGCACATCAAGATTACACGCTTACTGTTGCCTTGATATGTGGATGTGGGTCGTAGTCGCAAAGTTCAAAGTCTTCATATTGGAAATCGAAGATAGATTTGACATTTGGATTTATCTTCATTGTTGGCAACTTGCGTGGCTCACGTGTGAGCTGAAGCTTTGCTTGCTCGATATGGTCATTGTAAAGGTGTGTATCACCTGTTGTATATACAAAGTCACCAGCCTTGAGTCCTGTTACTTGTGCCACCATCATGAGAAGTAGGGCATAGCTTGCTATGTTGAATGGTACTCCAAGGAAGGTATCTGCGCTTCTCTGGTATAGCTGGAGTGATAATCTTCCGTCTGCTACGTAGAACTGGAAGAGTATGTGGCATGGTGGAAGATTCATGTTGTTGATGTCTGCCACGTTCCATGCACTCACGATTAGACGACGTGAGTTAGGATTATTCTTTATCTGGTCAATGACCTCTGTTATTTGGTCTATGTGTCCACCGTTATAGTCAGGCCATGATCTCCATTGGTAACCGTAGATGTGGCCGAGATTACCGTCCTCATCTGCCCATTCGTTCCATATTCTTACACCACGTTCCTGAAGCCACTTAGCATTGGTGTCTCCACGTAAGAACCAAAGCAGCTCATATATTATAGACTTGAGGTGTAGCTTTTTTGTTGTGAGAAGAGGGAAACCTTCTTCAAGGTTAAAGCGCATCTGGTTACCAAATACAGATATTGTGCCCGTACCTGTACGGTCACCTTTCTGTACTCCTTCTGTAAGAATGCGATTTAGTAAGTCGAGATATTGCTTCCTAGAGTCTTAATTTCTTTTGATTACAAAGGTACACATTTCTTATGTAAATCAAAAATAAAATTACAACTATTGCTGGCTATGGATTCACTCCCTTTCTTTGGATAGGTTGGGATGTGGTTTTTGACTAAAAAAAGAGCAACCCCTTCGGATTGCTCTTTATTATAATTATTTTGAAGTGTTATTGCTTCTTCTTATCAGAAGAGTAAACAATCTTCAAAGCGTAAGCCTTTCTAAGAACTTGCTTTACATCTGTGATAACACCCATTGGAGTGTGGTGGTCAACCTTCAATGACACTGTGTAGAATGGCTTGTCTGATTCTGCCATACCTGCACGGTCTGCCATGATGAAGTCATACACCTCATTTGCCTCAGCATATCTGTCGTTCAACTGGATACGTGTACCAGAACCGAACTGGGATCTGAGCATATCAGTTGGCTGACCGATATAGATGAATGATGTACAAGACTTACGAGCAAGTTTCTCAATCTGCGATGCTTGTGGCTTCTGAACCTTTACCATCATTGTTACTTCTCGCATAGATGTTACCATCATGAAGAAGAAGAGGATTGTAAAGATCAAGTCAGGAAGAGATGATGTATTCATCTCAGGCATTTCTCTACCGCCGTCTTTGTTAAATCTACTCATAATTCTTATAATGCTTGACCATACTTCTTTGGCTCTGCCTCGGAAATCTTCTGTGGGTAAATCTCACGGATAGCTTCCTTCTCGTCATCTGTACAGAACTCCCAATGGTGATGGAACTCAGCCATTGCGAACTCATCACGAAGCTCGTTGTAAGCCTGAATGAGCGCATCCTGAACGATGATGTAAACACCATAGTCAGTACCGCGGTCTGTCTGTACAGAGATTACGTGCTGATCAGTAACAGGAACTGAACGTCCGAGATACTTAATCTTCTTAGCAACAACCTCTGGAAGGTTTGGATCATTCTTCTCGTTCTTAATAAACTCTTTAGCTCTCTCCTTTACATCCTCAGGTGAAGCGTAGTCGTTTCCGATGAGGAGGTAGTTGTCCTTGTTGATACGAATATTAAGGATATTACGCTCCTTAACCTTCATTTCATTCTGCTTAGTCTCGTCCTCTGGTGGCTTTGGCAGTGTACGCGCAAGTCCAGCATCAGTGTCCATAGACGTAGTAGTAAGGAAGAAGATGAGCAACATGAATGAGATATCTGCTGTTGAACTGGTGTTCAATCCAGGCATTTTTCTTTTCTTTCCCATAATATTGCTTCTGAGTTAAAGTGTTATTACTTTCTTGTAGCCATGCTGTAGATACCAGCAACTACAGTACCTGCAATAAGGATCAAAATTGACCAGATACAGATATCTGCCATAATGCTCTCTGTTGGGTTCTGCCAAGCCTTGTTGTTGATGATCATCTGCTCGTTCTGGAAAGTAACACCGTAGATAACACCAACTACAAGAGATGCAACCATTGTACCCCATGCGATA
>JAGCWG010000236.1 GCA_017961965.1 Bacteroidaceae bacterium
CATGGCTGCAATAAGGAGGGCGATACCTGCACGGATATCCGGTGAAGACATACGTGAGCCACGAAGCTTGAACTGGTTGTCGTGACCGATGACTACGGCACGGTGTGGGTCGCAGAGGATAATCTGAGCACCCATGTCAATGAGCTTAGCCACGAAGAAGAGACGGCTCTCGAACATCTTCTGATGTATGAGTACGCTTCCCTTTGCCTGAGTTGCCACGACGAGGATTACACTCAAAAGGTCAGGCGTAAGTCCTGGCCAAGGTGCATCGGCAAATGACATGATGCTTCCGTCCATGAATGACTCTACCTCGTAGTGCTCCTGCTCTGGAATGAAGAGGTCATCACCACGAAGCTCCATCTTCACGCCAAGGCGACGGAACATAGAAGGGATGATTCCGAGATTCTCGTATGAAACGTTCTTGATGGTAATCTCGCTACCTGTCATTACAGCCATACCGATGAACGAACCTACCTCAATCATATCTGGAAGGATGGTGTGCTCACATCCGTGGAGTTCCTTCACACCTTCGATGGTAAGGAGGTTTGAAGCGATACCGCTGATTTTTGCGCCCATACGGTTGAGCATCTTGCAAAGCTGCTGGATGTATGGCTCGCAGGCGGCATTATATATAGTAGTGGTGCCTTCAGCAAGTACGGCAGTCATGATGATGTTGGCTGTACCTGTGACAGAAGCCTCATCAAGGAGCATGTACTTGCCCTTGAGTTCCTTTGCGTCAATTTCGTAAACGCCTCTCTCCGTATTATGAATAAACTTAGCACCCAGTTCCTGTATGCCTATGAAGTGGGTGTCGAGACGGCGACGACCAATCTGGTCGCCTCCTGGCTTTGCCACGCAAGCCTTGTGGAAACGTCCGAGCAGAGGACCGAGTGTGAGGATGGAGCCACGGAGGCGGCTGCATCGCTGTACAAACTCGTCGCTATTGAGGAAATCCATGTCGAGGCTGTCTGCCTGAAACTGGTAATCCTTACCGCCAATCCTCATGACCTTCACACCCATCTTGCTCAGGAGGTCGATGAGGTTGTTCACGTCGAGGATGTCTGGCACGTTCCTCATTATGACAGGTTCAGCCGTCAAGAGTACGGCTGATAAAACTTCGAGTGCCTCATTCTTGGCACCCTGTGGAACAATCTCTCCGTGGAGCTTGTGTCCGCCTTCTATTATGAATTGAGCCATGTAAAAGATAGCCTCCCATTCCGCAAGGTTCGATGTCCTCTTGGACAGACACCATTAGAGGATTGGGAACTTTTATTACTTCTTCTTTTTCTTCTTTGTGATTGATGTTGAGATGAGGTTACTGAGGAGCTCACCGTCAGTAACGAGAGGATTGTTGATTGGGTCGATTGTAACCTTACCCTTTGTGTAATCTGCAAGGTCGTCAACAACTTTTCTGTCGCTCATAACGTCGATGTCCCAATATGCAAGGCTTCGCTTCATCTGGTTTGCCACCTGATGTGCGAGTTCCTCACGTTCCTCTGGGTCTTCCACCTCGGTAATCTTCTTTGTCAAGTCCTCAAGTATTCTTCCGTAGTGACGACGGCGGATTGGTTTCTGAGGATAGTTGACCTTCATCATCTTCTGCTCCTCGTCATAGCGTTCAATCTCTACTGGGTAGTCGATGTCAAGCTCATATTTAGAGATGCGTGCAAGGTGGTTCCAAAGCTTCTGTTGGAAGTCCTCGGCATTACCGCTCTGCTCCGTCATGGTTGACATGATGCCCACGATGGTGTAGGCACAGTTGGTACGCTCGTCCCTGTCCTTGATTGTCTTGCAATGGTTCACCATCTCCTGGATGCTGCGACCATACTCCGACATCTGGAGGGGCTCACGACTTGTATTGTAATCCTTGACGGTGTCAAGTTCCTTATGTAATGATTCGATATCTCTCATTCAACGTTTAGCGTTTATTGTTTATCTATTGTTTATCGTTTAGAGTTTATAGACTTTACTCTTTAGGAAGAACAGCCAATGTTTTCCCCAATCGTATCGTTAATACTTTCTTGACATTTATGAGAGTCTCATATAGGTCTCATATGAGTCACTACTTAGTCAGTACTTAGTCACTACTTCAAAGTAGGGCATTTTCGATACTATTTTGTCTTTCTCTCAACTTTTTAACTTTTATTTTTTAATTTTTAACTTTACAGCAGGCTCTTTGCCTTTGTTGCCACAAACTCCTTGAGGTAGAAAGGCTCGAAGTAAGCCACATCCTCAAACTCCTCGTTGAGGAATTTCTTCTCAGCCAATGGTGCCATGTTCTTGGCATGAAGCTCCACTCCGTCAAGGAAGTGGGCATTTGGATGATTGATAACAGCCTTGCACTTCTCAGCTCCGTTGCCGAAGAAATATATTGGGTGCTTGTCAAGCTCTTCCTTGAATGAATCTGCATCTATGACCTTGGCACAAGTGTCGATGACTGGCTTGAGTGCCCTTGTGTAGAGTGCTGTATAGACCTCCATCCTTCGTGCATCAAGCATTGGACATACGAGTGCATCCTCTGGGAGGTCGTCATGCTTTAGGAGAACAGGTACACAGAGTACCTTGTGTGTTGGAACGGAGATAAGCTTGAGGTCTTGTCCGTAGCAGATACCCTTTGCCATAGA